>JALZUX010000240.1 GCA_023301405.1 Granulosicoccaceae bacterium
TTGGATAGCCGCTGTGAATTGGACAATCAGGCGTTAAGGTGCGAGTTGGGTTTGTTTGAAGCCGGTAAGCGTGAAACGCTGTTAATACCGGTAATTGCCACAGAGACATTTATTGCCACACCAGTTAAGCCCAGGGCCAGCAAGCCTTTGCTCACTGGTGATCCAGATAACATATTAACCAACGCCGTTTTTAGTTTAGAAAACTATCGAAAGATATTTTCTGCCAGTGAGTTCTGGTCAGTTTTGCGGGTATCTTTGTACTACACAATCTTCGGGACGGTGGGTGCGTTGTTGTTTGGCTTGTTCGCAGCACAACTATTAAGTGCCACGTTTCCCGGACGCGGTATCTTGCGCGGTTTTTTCCTGTTTCCTTATGTAGCGCCTGTCATTGCCGTCGCTTTTGCGTGGGTGTTGTTATTAGATGCAGGGCCGGGTGGTACGTTAAATGCCATATTGCTGAAAATTGGTGCCACTGATGGCCCGGTAAATTTTCTGGGGCAGCGTAGTACGCCTATCTCTGTTTTTGGCTTTACGTTTAAATTTCCAGTGGCGTTGACCACGGTAATCTCATTCGAGGTATGGCGATATTTCCCGCTGTCTTTTCTGTTTATACTGGCGCGCATGCAATCGATGTCCAGTGAAACCTATGAAGCTGCTGAAATGGATGGTGCCACACCACTACAGCAGTTTTGGTATATCTCACTGCCGCAACTGGCTGGTATCTTAGCGGTATTGTTTTTACTGCGGTTTATTTGGACATTCAATAAATTTGACGACATATTCCTGTTAACAGGTGGTGGCGCTGGCACCCGCACGTTAACGGTTGATGTATACGAGCAAGCTTTTGCAGTATCAAATTTAGGCGCAGGGGCTGCCGTGGCGGTTGTGGTGTTTGTGGTGCTGCTGTGTTCTGCATTGTTGTTCTTTAAATATTCTCCTCAGGACGACGGCTGATGAGAATAGGCAATACATTTTTTATAGCACCTGTCATCGGTGCGCTTTGGGCGGTAATATATACCATCGTGTTTTCAGTGTTGGCGATGCTGATTACCGGTGAAACAATAATCCCTGATGTGGGTACAGCTTTAGTCAGTGGCACTGTTGGTGCGGTTATTTATATCGTCATGCCACCGTTGCGCCGTCACTGGAGTTGGGTAGTACTAACCGCGGCAATCGCACTTGCGGTGCAACTACTGCTTAGCAGGTTCACCTTATCCACCGATGGTCTGCTACCAATACCGTTGGCAACGGCTATCGCTATTTACCTTGTCAGCGCTTTAAGCTGGCACTTATGTCTTGATGGCATGGGGTCTGAAAGCCAGGCCCGCTATCAGCTTGAAGTGATTCTATTGCGTGTGCTTAAGGGCGTTGGGTTTGTATTCTTTACAATTGTGGTCGCGCTACCTTTTTACGTGATGCTGATGACAAGCCTTAAGAGCCAGCAATCGCTTTTGGCAAATCCGCTTGACCTTTCTATTGATTTTTCAAAAAGTCCAGCCGAGCTGTTTCGAAGCTATGTTGAGCTGTTTAGTAAATACCGGTTTGGTACATTTTTGCTGAATTCTGCGATAGTGTCTGTGTCGACAGTGATAATTACTTTACTGTTTTCTATACCCGGCGCTTATGCGGTATCTCGATTAAAGTTTCCAGGGCAGGCTGCATTATCGCGCTCTATTTTGTTGATCTATATGGTGCCCGCCATTGTTCTGGTCATACCTTTATATACCGTGTTTTCTCAGTTGGGGTTGCGTAACTCGTTATTGGGTTTAATCATTGTATATCCGGCAACCACAATTCCTGTAGCGGTGTATATGCTGCAAGGTTACTTTCGTGGCCTACCCTATGAGCTTGAAGAGGCGGGCTTAATGGACGGGCTTACGCGCGTAGGCGTTATTCTAAAAATAACCCTGCCGTTGTCTTTGCCCGCACTGGCATCAGTGTCGCTTTATATTTTTATGATCGCATGGAATGAATTCCTCTTTGCTTTCATGTTCCTCGATGATCCGGGGATCTTTACATTATCAAGAGGCGTGCAGGCTCTTAATTCGTCCGAAATTCCAAGACAACACTTAATGGCAGGCGCGGTTATCGCCACGGTGCCGGTACTAGTGTTGTTTCTGTGGTTTGAAAAATTTCTAGTAGCAGGGCTAACCGCTGGTAGCGTTAAAGGGTAATGACTATGTCAAAACAACTTGATAATCAGGCAATGGAAATTCTAAAAAAGAATGACCGGGGCGGGTATACCATTCCAACGGCCAGGCTCTATCCGTATCAGTGGAACTGGGACTCGGCATTTGTGTCGTTGGGCTTTCAGACATTTGACCGCGAGCGTGCATGGACAGAGCTTGACCTACTGTTAGAGGGGCAGTGGGATAACGGCATGATCCCCAGTATCATTTTTCGCAGCAATGATCCCGACTACTTTCCAGGGCCATCTGTGTGGCAAACTCAAGACCGTATGGCCCAACCCCCTGCGATAGCGTCAACCGGTATTTCACAGCCGCCTGTATTGGCAAGCATTGTATTGTCGATGGTTGAAAGCGGCGATAGGCATGACCTCAATCGGGCCGCCAAGGTGTTAGACAACGTGCTGCGTTACCATCAGTGGTATCAAGATCAGCGTGTGTCAGATACAGCGGGTGTCATTGGTACAGTGCACCCGTGGGAGACAGGTCGTGATAATTGCCCTGAGTGGGAGCTCGGTTTAGAAGCGATGAAGGTTGACCCTGATCTTGATGCCTACGTGCGAAAAGATATCGAGCACGCAAACCCTGATCAACGGCCCAGTCAGGAGCAATATGATAAATACGTGACAATAGTCAAGGCTGGCAGAGAGCTTGGTTGGGACCAGAAGGCACTCACTAATCAAGGGCCGTTTCTGATGGCAGATCCGGGTATCCATTTTATTCTACTGAGAGCCAATAAAGACTTACTGAAAGTTGCCAGGTTATTGCAATTAAGTGATCAGGAACAAAAGTTAGAACAATTGATACAGCAAGGAGTTAAGGCGACAGATTATTTCTGGAATGAAGCTATTGGTGCCTTCACTGCGCGCAATATAGCAACCGGAGAGTTCTCTAAGGGGTTTAGTAATGCCAGTGCACTTTGCTTCTATGCAGGGGTGGGTTCAAACGAGCAGCGAAGTAAGACAATAGACAACATGAACAGAATTTCCAGCAAGGTGAAATACATGATGCCTAGTTGGGATCCAGACGCCGAAGGATTCGATCCACAACGTTACTGGTGTGGTCCGGTGTGGCCGCAAATGAATTACATGATTTCTATGGGGCTTGAAGAGCAGGGGTATGCTGTTTTGGCCAACAACATTCGACGGGACATGGCACTGTTGATCCAGAAGTCAGGGTTCTACGAATGCTTTAATCCTGTCACGGGTGAAGGTTGCATAGGTACTGACTTCTCATGGACTGCCGCCATCTGGCTTGCATGGGCTTCCCCCAGCCGCCAACAACAGGCCGCCTAAAATATTATGGGTGCAATCAGGCTTGAAAAAGTAGAAAAATGGTTTGGCGATGTCCAGGTCATCAAGGGCGTTGATATAGATATCAATGACGGAGAATTTGTAGTCTTCGTCGGCCCGTCTGGCTGCGGAAAGTCAACGCTATTAAGAATGATAGCTGGCCTTGAAGACACCAGCCGAGGCACCATCTGGCTCGACGACAAAGACGTCACTGGCTTACCCCCGGCGGGGCGAAAGCTGTCAATGGTTTTCCAGTCTTACGCCTTATACCCACATATGTCTGTAGGTGAAAACATGGGTTTCGGTTTAAAAACAGCCGGTACAGGCAAAGGCGTCATTGAAGAGAAAGTTGCTCATGCTGCATCAATTCTTGAGCTAGAACCCTACCTTAAACGTCGACCAAAAGATCTATCCGGCGGGCAGCGCCAACGGGTCGCCATAGGTCGAGCCATCGTTCGTGAACCAAAAGGTTTTTTATTTGACGAACCGCTGTCTAACCTGGACGCAGCGCTACGTGTGCAAATGCGTTTTGAGATAGCCAAGCTACATAGCACGCTAAAAACCACCATGATCTATGTTACCCATGATCAAGTAGAAGCGATGACACTTGCTGATCGTATCGTAGTGTTGAAAGATGGTTTAGTAATGCAGATAGGCACTCCGGTTGAACTCTATGAAAGGCCCACTAATTTGTTTGTGGCAGAGTTCATCGGCAGCCCCAAGATGAACATAGTCCCTTGCGGAGTAGAAGCCGGTCGATTAAGGCTTCAAGGTCATAACGGTATAGACGCCATCGTTGATGGCGCTGCAGTAAAACTGGGTGTCAGGCCAGAGCACATAAGGCCATGCAGCATGGAGGATTCACATGTAACAGGTGTTGTAGAGTTCGCAGAGTACCTGGGGTCAGATACATTTCTATATGTTAACTGCGGGACGCAGGGGACGCTGACGGTTAGGACTGAAGGAGCAGCGGCTGAGCTTAAAGGGCAGAAAATTGGATTACGGTTTAGGAGTGGGGCAATTCATTTATTTAATGCCAGCGGAGAGGCAATTTAAATTGTGTTATTCGGTTCCCTGCGGGGGGCTGTTGTGTTAGATGGTGTCCTTGCCGGGGGCTGTTGTGTTAGATGGTGTCCTTGCGGGGCTGCTGTGTTAGATGTGCCCTTCCGGCGGAGTCAATTTAGATTGTGTCCCTGCCGGGGGCTTCTGTGTTAGATG
>JALZUX010000241.1 GCA_023301405.1 Granulosicoccaceae bacterium
TGTTTTTCATAGGCCCAGAAGTGACTGCCAATACGTCCAAAACCTGATTGCACCTCATCACAAATGAGTAAGCCCCCTGCTTTGCGCACCACATCTGCCGCAGGCTTTAACCAGCCTTCTTTTTGTGATGGGAAGCCTTCGTTTAAAAAGAAAGGACAAACTATTAACGCCGCAAAGCCATGTGGTGTTTTATTGAGTTCGGTTATTTTTTCTGCGACGGCGTCTGCGAATAGGTTGCCATCCGGATCAACCCTACGGTAGCTGTCTGGCGCTGCCACATGACGAAAATATTGATCAAGTCCAAAACCAACTTCAGGAACATTACTACGACTCAGTTGACTGACCAATGCTGTATTACCGTGGTACGTCGCATCAGTTGCAATAATCCCGCGCTTACCGGTGACAGCTTCTGCCATTCGTAGCGCAATATCATTAGCCTCAGAGCCCGTACAAGTCATAATTGCGGTGGTCAAGCCACTGTGCATGGTGGCAGTGAGGCGCTCTACATAATCAAGCACTCCTTCATGTATGTAACGTGAATGAGTGTTGAGAGTACTTGCCTGCTGGCAGATAGCTTCAACTACACGCGGGTTACAGTGCCCTACATGCGGTACATTATTATAACAATCGAGGTACTTTTTTCCGTCTGCATCCCATAGCCAGACGCCCTCACCTTTTACCAGGTGCACAGGCTCGTTATAGAAAATTGGAACATTCGGCCCAAGTAATCGGCGGCGTTTATCAAGCAAAGCGTTCAGCGATTTTTTTTCCGGCTCTGTCATTGTTATCGCAACTTATTAGCAGTATCGCTACTATACGAATGGCAGATAATAGTCACGAACATCATCCACACTCTTACCTTTTAATCGATTGTATTCATCGTTTTTTAGAAACAACAATGCATCGCAGTACAGCTCACCCACTGCTTCGCGCAACGGTTTGTCTTTATCTAGCGCGATAAGAGCTTTATCTAGCGATGACGGGATATGCCTTTTTGCACGTATCCGATCCATACCGTCCAGATCCTCAGGCTTTTGCAGCGCCAGCTTATTTTGCAGACCCAGTCTTGCGGCCTGCAATACAGCAGTTACTGCCTGATATGGATTAGTGGCACAGTCTGCCATCCTGTGCTCCAGTCTTGCAGACTTTGGTGTACCGGTAGAACAACGTGTGGTCACCAATCGATGATCTTCAGCCCAGTTAGCCCAGTAGCCTGCCATACTGCCTTGACTTAAGCGATCATAACTATTGACTGTCACAGCCAACAATCCGGCAAGCGATTCATGGTGAGCTATCAGGCCTGCTATGCAATGCTCTGCAACCGTGGATAATTTCCCATCCGGTGCTATTGCGTTATTACCGTTATCATCTGCCAGACTAAAATTAACATGCATACCGGAACCGCCTCTGTCTGGTATGGGTCTGGGCATAAAGCTTAACAACAGACCTTTGCGAAATGCCAGTTCACGTGCCATTGATCTCATTAAAAAGGCATCGTCACAGGCTTTAACCGCACTATCGAAGCACATTGTTAATTCAAACTGGCCGTTATCAAACTCACCGTTCATGCTTTCAATCGGGATACCGGCCTGGTGGGCTGCCTCCCAGATTTCATCGGTTAAACCACGCGGGTCGTTTTCCGGACCTGTGCCATAAACAAAAGCACCGGGTGTATCGTAGGGCCGCCAGATACCATCCTGATCTCGTTGAAAAACATAGCCTTCGGTTTCAAGCCCGATCATTGGCGTGTAACCCAAAGATTGCCAGTCACTGACGCAGCGCTTTAACATTGATCGTGCGCATAAACCAAACGGCTCACCATCAATACAGAGATCACCTAACGCGATTTCTGTACCGGATTGCCATGATGCTCTGCGCTCATCATCGAGCATTAACTGCATATCCGGCAGGCCTTCATAATAACCACAGCCGGGTATGGTAAGTAGATCACGATCAAAAGATACCGCAAACGCACCACGCGCAAAGCCAATAGAGCCCCCGGCTGCGACGTCAACCGGCACATACTTACCACGCGGCAGGTTTAGCATGTCACAAAACAGTGCTCGGGTACGATTGGGCATACTCATACAAGCTTCACTCTTACATTGAGTTTTTTTACGCCACTGATAAAGTTTGACCGGGCCCACTCGGGGGGCTCGATTGCTTCAAGGGAATCTACCCGCTTGACCAGTTCCTGTAAGACCAGTTGCACTTCAAGCTTGGCAAGATAACGCCCGAGGCAAACATGCGCTCCACCCTGTCCGAAGGCTAAATGTCGATTGGGCTTGCGATCAAGAATGACATCATCCGGCCTCTCAAAGACCGCTTCATCTCTACTACCTGAGACAAACCACAACAGTACTTTATCACCCTTGCGAATGGTTTTGCCATGCAGCTGATAATCCTCTGTGGCAGTGCGCCTGAAGTGCATTGTGGGAGACGCCAAGCGGATAAACTCATCGGCGCAGGTATCCCAGTAATCACCCGACTTGAGGTGTGCAAACAGTTGTTTGTCATGGGCCAGCAGATTAAGCGCCATGGCAATAGAATAGCGTGTGGTGTCATTACCTGCTGCCACCAAAAGGCAGAAGAAGTTTTTGAATGCCAGTTCATCAAGACCATCTTCATCGCGCTTCATGACATCAAGAATACTGTTTTCGGCCAGTGGTCTGCGGCCATGTAGAAGATCTGATGCGTAATCATACAGCTCGGCACCCGCAGGACTCCTGAAAGGCATCATGCGGTAGGCACTGGTATCTATTTTATCGATAACATGGTCTGTAAAATCCGGATCGGTATTACCGATTAATGCATCTCCCTTTTCCACTAACCACTCGAGGTCTTCATCTGCAACGCCGAGTATCCTGCCTAGCATCAACATCGGGAGCTGCTTGGCTATTGCACGAACTGCATCAAACTCTTTATCCGCGATGGCTTTGCCAACAATGTCTGTTGCCAACTCTCTGATGACAGGCTCAAACGCCCCCATGGTTTTGCGGGAAAAATTGGGGTTTACTTTACGCCGCACCGTAGAGTGCTCTGGTGCATCGGTCTCCTGAAAAGTCCGCCTGGCCAGATACTCTTCGTAAGACTGATCTTCTATTCGAATACCACGAGCAGAGCTGAAGATTTGGCTCTCTTTATTTGCCAGACTGATATCCGCATGGCGAGTCAGGTTCCAGAATCCTTTTGCAGTATCGTCTCCGTCAGTCCAGCTTACCGGATCTTCTTTTCGTAGCCTTGCAAAGGTTTTATGCGGAATACCATTCGCAAAGCTATCATGGTTAAAAAGATCGGAGTGGCCGTTATCAATGGCAGAATTTTCTGCAATAGTCATTTATATAATCGCCTGCTGAAAGAAGTTAGTACTCCAGACACCTAGCACATCACCACGCTGCTTCTGTTGCAAGCTAGCCCAAGCACTTTTTGCCTGAGCAGGTGGAATACTTGATTCGGTAAACTTCAACACACAAGACATAAACTCATGGGTGAACTCCGGGTGTGCCTGCGTAGTAAAAATATGATTACCTTTGGCAAAGCTCGCGTTCTCACAGCCTTTGCTTGAGCCAAGCAGCTCACAGCCATCCGGCAACTTTGACACGTAGTCTTCGTGAAACACGTACAGGGGCAATGTACTGTGTGACGGTGTCATCCACGGTTTTGATTTTTCAAATACCGTCTCTTCTATACCAACGTTATAACCTGCGCTAGATTTCTCTACTGTGCCACCTAATGCCAACGCGATAGCCTGATGGCCAAAGCAGGCTCCAAAAAGTGGCTTTTTAGCGGCATCACATCGACGGATAAAATCCATGAGGTCATCCGTAAATACATGCTGATCAAGTACACTAAGCGGACTGCCGGTAATCATATAAGCATCCTGCTCAATTAGATCAGCTGGTACTTCACCGCCTATCGTCATATAGACACGGTATTCATAACGCTGATCCTGCTGATCATACAAATCACGGAATCTATGCGCGTCGTCAGGAAAAGTATCTCCGACGTCTGCTGATTTATCGTGATTAGTTTGAAGAATACCAAGCTTTATGCGTTTCAATGTCGTTCTCTTCCATATGCCCAATAGGCAGATAAACAGATGGCCGCTTTCGCGGCCATCTGGTGACAAACTGACGAGTAGAATTACTTCTCGATCAGGTCAACGAGCTCACCAAGCTTGCCGCGATCAGTTTCAATACGCGCTTGTGCCTCTTCTGCACCCTGCCAGTAAACACGGGCACCTGTTTCTTTCATCAACGTCTGGGCTTCTTCGCCCGCCATTGTGTCTGAAGCAATTTTGGCCAAGGTATCGACGACTTCCTGTGGAGTTCCCTTTTTCACAAAAAGACCGTTCCACAATTCAAGATTATTAATACCGGTTTGCTCTGCCAGTGTTGCTACACCATCAAGCTTACCAATGGGCTCTTCACCAATGTTAGCCAGTACTTTGATCTCACCAAGGCAAGGCTCGATTAGAGCAAGGGTAGTGTTGATGACGTCAGCATCACCTGCAGATAAGGTGTTGCAATCAAGTAAATCGAATGCAGCATCATCAGCAAACTCAAAACCCATGTTTGCAGCAGCCGCCATTGATGCACGAGTTGGTGTAAGACCGGCACCAAAGTGACCTAGCACTACATCATTGTCTTTAGCGTGAGCTGCAAGACCTGCCATGTCTGAATACGGCGCATCACCAGATACTGCAAGTACAAACGGGTAGGTCAGGAAAATGCCAACCGGTGTGAAGCTGTCTTGTTCAATACCGATATCGATGTTAGGACCAACAACCGGCACACCGATTACAAACGAACCGACCATGGAACCATCTGCCGGGCCGTTCAATACTTCTAACGCCCCCGGAAAAGGGCCATCACCACCACCGGGCTTATTAACAACGGAGGCTGATGCACCCGTGGCTTCTTCAAACTCCGCTGCGATCATACGCGTTAGGATGTCTTCAAAATCACCCGGAGGCCATGGCACAACAAATTGTACCGGTCCGGTTGGATACTCGGCTGCCGCCGGGTTGAAAGCTGATATAGCGGTAACAAGTGAAACTAATGCAACCTTCGCAAGCCTCTTCATTGTTTGTCTCCAGTTAAAGTATGGGTCGTAGACGACCAGTTGTAGTCATGAGTAAAAGTTGTCTTTACGGCCTTTAACCGTAGAGACGATGATGAAGCCAATGACCAGCAGTATCACCACAAACAAGGTTCCGGATACCGGACGATTAATCAGATCCGCAGCAGTTTTAATCTGCCCGGAGCCTGCCGCTAGACGCTCAATAATAATCGAACCAAGCACAAGACCGAGTACCACCGGTACCAACGGCCAGTTTAGCCTGCGAAAGATGTAACCGATATAACCGAAAACGACAGCAAAAACACAATCTGCCAGGCTATTGCGAATAGAATACACACCGACAAAAGCCAGTATCATGATGAACGCACCAAGAAACCGGTTGGGAATGTGAACCAGTTTGGCAATAAATCGGGTAGATAACAGCAAAGTCGCGAGCACTATTACATTAATGATCAACAACGCTGTAAACAGGCTGAACAGAAAATCTGGATTATTCTCGAAAACGTCTGGTCCAGGCTTAATGCCTGCATCAAAAAACACCACCATCATCATGGCAGTTAACGCCTCGCCCGGCACACCCAGAGCGAGCAACGGGATCATTGCAGCCGCGGGTACCGCATTGTTTGAAGCTTCTGACGCAATCAAGCCTTGCTCCGATCCGTGACCAAAACGCGCCGGTTCTTTAGATAGAGCTCTAGCAGTTGAATAGCTAAAGAACTGTGCAACAAACTCCCCGACTCCCGGGATGATGCCCATCATTGTGCCGTACATGGCAGACACAAGCGTCACCAGCTTATTCTTTGCAAGTGTTGCGAAGCCACTCAACAGGCCGCCGTCAACTCTTGCTTCTGGTGGATCGTCGTCTTTACCTACCATCAGATTCAATGCCTGACTCAACGCAAAGATACCAATGATGACCACAATCAGATTAAAGCCTGAGTAGACATATTCAATATCAAAAGTATATCGGTCAATTTTGCGTGTTGTCTGGCGGCCGATCATTGCTATCAAAAATCCAAAGCCAAACAACATGGCGGCAATACCCATAGATTGTCTGTGTGCGGCTATTAATAAGACTGCACCAAGAATTGCTGCCATCATGATATCGCGCTGCCCGAACAACGCACCAAGATCACGCAGGTAAGGACCAAAAATAAAAAGTGCGGTCAATGCGGCAAGTATTGAAAACAGACCGCCAAAAAATGAAGCTGAGTAAGCAAGAGACAGGGCTTTTCCGGCTTCACCGCGGCGCGTCATCGCATAGCCGTCATACGTGGTTAATGCGTTCACCGGAGTGCCTGGAGTGTTGATTAAAATTGCGGGTATCGCACCACCATACATAGATGAGCCATACACCCCCAGTAACAGCACGAGACTGACCAGATCATCTAAAAAGACGGTGGCCGGGAGTAAAATTGCTATTGCGATTGCTGGGCCGATACCGGGTATAGCACCAATGGTAAGACCGCCAACAGAGCCGACCACGATGGCAAGCAGCACCTGTGGCACCATTATGTTCTGTAGACCCAGTAGGAATGCGTCCATGATTAAAAGTACGTCAACATGAAAGTGCGCATTGCTGAAGGCAACTGATCATATAACCAGATACTTGCCGGTGTCTTAATCTGCAATAAGGTGCGAAACACAAGCACAATTGCAAAGCCAGTTGCCACTGAACGGAGAATCCAGGTGACGCTTCTATAGCCAAGCCGATAAGTGAGAAACAACCCCAGTGTGATGGTAGATATCAGATAACCAAGTATCGGTACTGCCATCGTGTAGACAACAAAATAAAAAACAAACTCCAGAGCTGCAAGATACTTTGCAAATTCATAGCCCGCATTAGTCGGTAGTTGAAAACGCTGCCGCCAGCGATGAACCCTGCGTGACTCACAGAAATTCCAGATTGCAGTCGGCACTAACAATAGTAGACACAGCATTGGAATGACCCATGACTGCTTGAGTATTCGCCCAAACCGCCCCACTCTGCCTTCAAGTTCAACCAATCCAATCTGATGCCCGAGATAGGCACCAAGATTATCTGGCAACTTGCGATCCTGCCAGCCGGTTTCAGTAAAAAAGAACAGTAGAAAAAACAGCGCGATAAGCATAGCAACCAGTGAGACCCGATAGTCCCCAAGACCTCGCCGGAAAAGAAAAAGATTATCTATTTTTATTTTTTCATCCGGCTTGCACTCACTCTTAAAGCCTGCATCAGAGTGAAGATCTGCAACTGGCATTGCCTCTTCAAACATCAAAAGATCTGTGGACACAATATTTGTTGAAGCAGCTGACTCGTTCAAAGCTTCAGCCACGCTGTCTTGTGATTAATGAACTTGTCTATTGCGTGCAAAGATTTATCGTGGCCATTGCCTGATTGCTTAAAGCCACCCAGCGGCACGGTGTTATCTGCACCACCGTAGGTATTCACGTGCACTACACCGGCTTTGATCGCCGCTACCATTTTATGTGCACGCGAGAGATTGCTGGTCCAGACACCAGCCGCAAGGCCCAGATCAGAAGCGTTTGCAAGACGCAC
>JALZUX010000242.1 GCA_023301405.1 Granulosicoccaceae bacterium
ACAATAGAACCATTGCGATTAAAGAACCATAAAACCAATTGTCTTTGCTCATATGAATGCCTCGTATATCGAAAAGGCTGCGTTTCCAGCGATTACTATAGCAGCGACTAGGCCAGGGCGTCGATATCCTGGCAAATTTGAAAGTCCAGAATGAATCACGTTAAACAAAACGGTCACCCAAACTGTGATTGCTAAATAATTGGATACAATGGTATCCAGTGACTGATGCCCAGGATCTAGATTAATCAACCGATTTGCTTCGGGAAAGGGTAACTAAAAATTCTAATTTTGAGCGATTTGTAGAATCGCTGATTATCCGCAATAATGATCGCTTACACCAAAACTTGATTATCGTAACTGGAAGCATCAAGGCCAGCTCGCTGGTGAGTTACATTCCCCGATTAAACTCGGGATAGGTACTTCCTCACGGAAATACCAACACTAAGACACCCTGATTAGTGACAACGCGAATTTCGGAAATTCGCCTAAACGAAAGCAGGCTTTTAGTGATTGAATCAAGTTCCCTTGTGGAATTTGTTACCTAGCATGCGCTGTCGGTTTTTAACCGATGCCACCTTTGCCTTCTCTCCTTGGTTTGGGATGGTCTGGCTCTGTGTGTGCGTAGTGGTCCCTCGATGGACTGTGCCGGATTTTCACCCGGTTCCCCTTACGATCAAAACCAAATGCCCTTGGTCACTTTGACCAGGGCCGTTACCGTAGATAGGTTTCGGTAATCTCCGGGCTCAAATGTCCCATCTCCTGGCTCACGATCAGCAATGCCTCCTCTCGTGAGAGGCCCGATCGGGGCAGCTCTTCCATCCGTCGCTGGGCGTAACTGTGTCGGATACCATGTAGCCCGTACGAGAAATTTAAACTGATTTTGGATTGGCGGCTGAAGGCACTCGATAAGTTGTTGCCACCGATTAGGTTGTAGACCTGTTTGTATTCGATTCTTCGGTCTCTAACGGTTCTCTCCGGTATCCGCTGCTGTTCTAGTCTTTCAGCAAGTTCCGGCGGCAACATTTTCAAGTGTGAAAAACCTCCCTTACCAACGACGGTATACGGCACCCAACCTTGCCGATCCGGGTAGAGGTCAGTCCATTTACGCTCATCGCGCGGTTGCTCTTTCTCAGGTCGAAGCTCAAATATCTCATGTGCTCTCAATCCCATAACAGAGGCAACCTCAAATGATAATCGATGTCGCTCAGACATTCGGTCGTGAATCACCTTCATCGCATCGATGGTATAGGCACGTGAGTTTAGTATCTGTTTAACCTCCGACTTAATAACGGGTAGCTTTACCTGGGAGTACTTCGAAGTACTACGAAAACCTTTCTCTCCCGCTATCCTCATATTGTTTAGTGAGGTCTGTCCAATTTCTGTGGAAAATTGATTTAGTATTTTGGTAAAGAGCTTTGGCGTACATTGATCAAGCGTAGATCCTGTAAGTCGTAATTCACGAGATACCTTTGTCATCAGATCAATATAGTTATCTCGTGTTCTCTTTGAAGTAACACCATCACCACTCTTTCCTTTGTCTCTACTTTCTCCAATCGTTGAATAACGATTTACCCATTGATGGGCATCTCTCTGATCAGCACCATGTTTTTCTATAAACGTTTTACGTTTCATTAGACTCAGGTTTAGTTGCTGTAGTAGGTGAAACTGGATTAGCAAAGGAAACTAAAACTTCTACGTTCTTAACTATAAAACGATGAATGCTAGTAGGGTGTATCTCTAGTGAAGGTTTACCATTCACACGTAGATCAGTTTGTATTTGAGTAAGCGAAGCACCAGCCAAATGCAGAGAGAATATTTGTCCAGCGTAGTCATCACATATTGATTTCGTCTTTCGATGCATGACTGCTTTATTTTTATGCGATATACGATTTAATTTTCTAGCAGCTGCTATTCGTGAATTAATCTCTTCATTATCGTATTGCGTAAGATCCATTGCGTATAAGCCTCGCAAAGTAAGTGAAGACGCTGGGTTTGACCCATTTTTTGGGTCTCACCCAGCGTCTGATTTATCAGACGTCTTGATGACGATAAATGATGAGCTGGTGATTTACAACTCGGCTGCTTCTTTAGAAGTAGCCGAGGTGTGAATTAGCTGAACAAAGTGTTTCCTATGTAGATTTTGTTGAAAAGTATAATTATCTAGGCGATAGTATTTCTACTATTCGAATTGAGATTTGTCGATATGGCTGAAGAATTAGTAGAAGTAAAACCGTTTCGTGTATCACTACCTGCTGATATTGTTGAGCGGGAAAAAGCACTGAAGGAGAAGGCTAAATCGTTGAGCGTTCCCTACGACCAGGCACTGATATTTGAAACAGCTGTTGCCGCAGTGATTACAAAAGGGCTCGACAAATTTGAAATGAATGACCTAGCCGCGGCAGGTCATATGCTCTCTGCAGATCTGGAAAACAAAAAATTATTGAAAGAACAGAGCAGTAAAGGTGCCTTGGTTACTAGGGAAAAAAATCGACTGGATGTGCTTGATGCTCAGAAAGAATTCCAATCACTGCACTCTGTTCTCGGGCTAGCTGATGAAACGCCTGAGACAATTTTTTCCTGGAACATCGGTGTAAAGTCTCTGGCGATCGCGCTGAAAAACCTCAATACCCCTTATAAAAAACGCAAGCTCCGTAACGGCGTTGATGACATTGTTATTGAGGGGGGCTGGAATTCAGATCTACAGCTGATGGCTAGACTGGCTTTTAAAGTCCAGGAGCGAGAAAGTGAATTAGATTCATCTCTCGAGAAAGATCGAATTTTCGAACCTGAGCCGGCTTATTAAGCGGAGCACTGGTGCTTATCTGAAATTTTATCAAATGCTCGCTTTGTTGTTGATTTCATCTTAGCCTGAATTCGGATAACATCGTATCCATAATTGTCGTTGGCTCTGGGTATTCATCAATGGATACTTTATCCACCTTGCCAGTCATGCCATCTTTCGACTAGGCGCTTATCAGCGATAAACTCAATGATGTAGCGCTTTGCAAAATGACTAGCCATAC
>JALZUX010000243.1 GCA_023301405.1 Granulosicoccaceae bacterium
TCTATCGAGCTGTACCTTTCATCGCTGCGATAAACTTTTAGTCCATATCGCTTGGTGAGCTTTTTTGAAAAACTGGCTGAAAGAGTAATCTGCAGTTGCTGTTCGCCGTCGTCGCGTAGCGGGAGACCCACAACTAATCCCGCCGGATGCCACTCGTCGACAAGTGCATCTATTTTTTCCCACTCGGGACGTCCATTGACGTTAAGAATAGTAACTAGTGGATTGGCCTGAGAAGTAGCGGTATGGCCCACCGCAATGCCAATGCGTTTGCCGCCGAAGTCAAAGCAAAGATAGGTGCCTGAGTCGGGTGTGTCAGGTGTGGCCATGGTTTGCCTGCCGGTAGGTCACGCATGTCCTTTGTCTGCAGACAGCAGTGAGAAATCACCAATGCCCATTGATTGTGCAGCCAGATCAAACTTTTGTTCAGGGTCAGGGCTGAACAATAGATCTGTGGCCGCTTCGCACGTGAGCCATGCGTTGTCGGCGATTTCTGCCTCAAGTTGCCCGGCGTCCCAGCCGGCATACCCCAATAACAACAGATACCGCTCAGGTCCGTTACCTGATCCGATCAAGGTCAATATTTCTGCTGAGCCGGATAAGTTAACGCCATGCCCACCGGAGGTGCAATGCTTACCAATACTGCCGTGTGGTGCCGGGTACAGAACAAAGCCGCGTTCAGCGTCTATCGGACCACCTTCGTAGGTATTGGTTTGTCGGTCAGAAGTCTGCAGGCATTCTATGTCGAGTTGATCAAAAACATCGCCGGCGGTTATTGCCGCTGTACGATTGATAACAAAACCAAGTGCGCCATCGTCGTTGTGTTCGAAAATATAGGTGACGGTTTTTTCGAACCAGGAGTCAGCAAGGCCTGGCATTGAAAGTAAAAAATGATGAGTTAGATCCATTCGCCACTGTTGCTCTGATCGGTCAGGGGGGCGGACGGCCAAATGTGGCCAGACAATTCCGCTAGTTTAGCAGCTTGGGTCGGTGTGTGGCGAACATTGAAGTAGGTTGTAGGATGTTTTTATGTTTTATAGAGACGGTGCGTTGCGGTAACAATTAATGGGTGGTCAGGGACCTGTCTGCATTAAATTGCCAGGTTCTAGTGATATAAAGCACATCGGTTTCCTTCGCTAGCTTTGCAGGCATTGGTGCGAAAGGCGCGGCCAGTTTAACTATTTTGGTGGCGGCGGCGTCTAGTTGCTTGTCGCCAGAGGACCGCTGTACAGCCACCTTAGTGAGTTGACCGTGCTTGTCGATACCAACAACCAGTACCAGCGATCCGGCGCGGGTTAAGGACTGTGCCGGAAAATTAAGATTACCGATTCGCTCGACTTCCCGGACCCATTTCAGCATGTAGTTGGCTGCAGTCGCTTTTTTAGTGCTGGCTGTGACATACATTGTGCGTGGTCTGCTAGCTTGTCGTTCCAGATCCCGAGCGATTTCGGCGGTGAGTTCGGCAATTTCTTGCTCACGTTGTAGTTTTGCGCTTTCAAGCGCCTGCTGTGTTTTGTTGGTTTGTTCCTGCTGTTTTTTTAGTTGTGTTTTCTGTTCTGAGAATATCTGCGTGATCACAGCGGTTTCGCGTGACTGTGTTTGTTTCGGCGAACTGGCTGGCACCACCTTCGCGGCTGTGCCATTTGACGGGGTGGACGCGTTGCCGCTTTGTGGTGCCGACGGGCGCTTGTGGGTCAGTGACTCACCGCCACCCTGTTGTGCGTGGGCAGCTAGGTAGCTGGCCTCGTCTGATGGATTTTCTGTTGGTTTTTTCACCAGCACAACTTCAAGTGACGGCGGAATATAGTGTTCGTGTTCAGCCTCGAAACCAACACCAAAGATGATCGCCAGATGCAATACGGCAGCTGCCCCTAGCGCGGTCGGCAGGATGTTGAGCGTTTGATGGGCGTTTTCAATGATATTCATGCACGACGTGGTATTGGCTGGGGTCGTAGTAAAGGTAGACCAATTGATTCAGGTCGGGAGGTTAAAGGGTGGCGCAAGCACAAATCGGCTGGGTTGGAAGAGTTTTGGATGACAAATCATCATAAGGGAAAGGTGGTTATTTATTGGCAGGTGTGTGTTGGCAGCTAGTGTGTATGGCGGCGGTAAGCACTTAGTCGTCAGCGGACGCCAGAGAATTAAGGATGATCTCCAGAGCCCGCTGAGGGTCTGTTCGAGTGCTCGAATCTACTGTGGGTGCAGTCTTGGGCCAGATATCACGATCAGACAACGTTAATGAGAAGCAGCTATTCGTCTCTGCTGATCGAAAATCTCACGGCCTTGCTACGACCCCAGTTCCTGTGCAGTCGCTTTGCTATTTTAAGCGTTTGGCAATGGTGTCCATAAACTGCCCACCAATATCAAGACCGCATTGCTCATCAAGTTCGCGGGCGCAGGTGGGGCTGGTCACGTTGATTTCCGTTACCCAGTCACCGATGACATCAACTCCGGCGAACAACACGCCCTTTTCAACGAGGGTAGGTCCGATCTTGGCGATAATCTCTTTATCGCGTGTTGTTAGTGGCACCGCCATGCCAGTGCCACCGGCGGCTAAATTACCCCGGGTCTCACCGGCGGCTGGCATTCGCGCCAGTGCGTGCGAAATTGGTACACCGTCGACCACCAGAATGCGTTTGTCGCCTTCGGTTATTTCAGGGATATAACGTTGGGCCATGATCTGTGTTTTGCCGAAGTCTGTCATGGTTTCAAGGACAACACTTACGTTGGGATCGTCGGCGCGTAGACGAAAAATAGAAGCGCCGCCCATGCCGTCGAGGGGTTTGACGATGATATCCTGATGCTCTTTGTGGAAGTCTCGCAGTTTGTCGTGACGGCTGGTGATTAGCGTTGGCGGGCAGCAGTCAGGAAACCAGGCCGTGTACATTTTTTCGTTGATGTCTCGCAGTGCAGCGGGATCGTTTAACACCAGTACGCCATCGTCTGCCGCACGCTGTAAAAAGTAAGTGGCGAACACATAGTCCATGTTAAAGGGGGGGTCTTGTCGCATGAGTATGCAGTCAAGCGAAGTCAGTGGGTGGTCTTCCTTTGGGCCTAGCTCGAACCAATGGTCAGCGTTGTCAAACACTTTGGCTGTTTGCATGGTCGCGGCGGGAACGCCGTCGCGCATAAATAAGTCTTCGCGCTGGAAATAGGTGACCTGCCAGTCGCGCCGTTGGGCCGCCAGCATCATGGCTAGACTGGTATCTTTTGCGACCTTGATATTCTCGATGGGGTCCATCAATACACCGATTTTTTTTGTCACTGTAGAATTCCGATAGTTGTGGTGGCGGGTATTGTATCGTCTGTCGGCGATTGGTCGCCTTTTCTTTCACTATATTTTTATCAACACACTGATAAACAACGAATAAATATTTTTTGTCCGTTGCTGCGCTGTTGATGTGAAAGGGACATTGGGCTACAGTCGTCGCGCTGGATGAGCCATGTTTCTATCAGCAGTGTAGGATCGCAAGTTCAGGTTTGTGCGGTTGGTCATCAGCAGGCGGCCTGACGCGCTTGTGTTAACAACAAAATAGAATAGAAATAGCCCAACAACCACGGTACTTAATTTTGCGAGTTCTTGTTGTCGACGATAGCAAAACCATTAGAAGTTCAGTGCAGCGAATACTGCATCCGCGAGGTGCCATGGTACTCACTGCCTCAGACGGCTTTGCTGCATTGTGTGTGGTAGAACGTCAACCACCTGATATTATTCTGCTGGATCTAATGATGCCTCGGCTTGACGGCTATCAGACGTGTGCGCTGCTGAAGCGTCACCCCGTATTTAACCGGATCCCGGTAGTTATGTTGTCTAGTAAGGATGGGGTTTTTGACCGGGCCCGGGGTCGGATGGCCGGTTCTGAGCTTTATCTCAGCAAGCCACTCACAGCAGAAAGTTTATTCGGTGCCATCGAAGCCCATGTT
The DNA here is from genome assembly GCA_023301405.1 of Granulosicoccaceae bacterium. GTDB lineage: Bacteria > Pseudomonadota > Gammaproteobacteria > Granulosicoccales > Granulosicoccaceae. Next base: position 3,922 of record JALZUX010000243.1, read on the forward strand.
GAGTTGTCCCAATGAGTCTGCATTCGGCGCCCCAAAGCGTTTCAGTGACTTGGTCTGCACAGGCGCAGGACTGTGCACACAGCACCGGTCGAGCGCTGTTGTTTATGTTGGGGAATACCACCTACGGCGTGTCAGTGGAATTTGTTCGCCGTGTTGTAGAAATGCCATCGGTGGTGCCGGTTGTCGGCAGCCAGCCTTGGTTCTCGGGGTTGGCAAATTGCGAAGGCGCGCCAGTGCCGCTGATCAATACACCGGCAATTCTCAATCAAGCAACAGAGCCACATGAGTTAAAGCGTGCGATCATAATTGATTGTGCATACGGCACAGCATTGTTAGGCGTTGAACAGATCACAACCTTGTCAGACTTATCCGGAAAACAAAAACACCACACGGTGCCTGGAGAATACCCGGCTGAATTTTTAGAGTATTCCTGTGAAGCCAACGGCGTGACCATCGGGGTAGTCAGTGTGCCAAAGCTGTTTCAATTTGTCAGTGCACCAGCTCAGGTGTCGAATAATCAACCTGGTGAACGCACTTGAACTCACAGACAGTCGCGACTCGAAGAATGTTTGCGTTGTTGGCAGTGGGGGTTGCTGCTGTAGTTGTCTGTGGATGGCTGGTATTTGACTCTGCCGCACAGTTAGCCGATCACAGTAAGCGTCAGACCACAGCAACTGAGTACGCGTTAACGCTCACAAGGCTTGCGACCAAGATCGATCAATCACAATCAGGTCAGTTTGCACCTTCGTTAAATGGGGATTCCATCGCCAGGTTGATTGCGATGGGGGATGTACAGACTGGTGAGTTGCTTGTTACCGCTGGCTCTGGGCTTTTAATACAGCCTGAAATCTCTGAGTTGAGCGCAGGGGGCGAGGCAATCGCACAGAAGTGGTCGGTGATAAGAAACCAGATCAGTGCACTGAACACAGAAGCAATTACAGGCGAAGGCGAGCGCATTAATTCTGTAACGGGTACAGCTATCATTGATTCTTTAGGCCAGTCTTTCGAAACGTTATTTATAGCGATCACAAATGAAACATTGTCGGTGCCTCTATTGCGTATTGTTAGTCAAATAAAGGCAGAGATTTCTAATCTGTTATTCCTGAGTGGGTTGCCCGGCTCTGTAGGCCTGAATGAAACCACCAACAAGGCACTTGGCGGCCTATTGCAAAGTGTGGCTGCACTGCAGCAGCAGGCTTTTGGTGAGCAGGGACTGTCCGTATTAGGGTATGAATCAAACCTTCTGTTGCAAAGCTTTGTTGAGCAAGTTGCTGAATTAAGGCCTGTGACTTCAGCAACTGCTATTGATAATCAAGGCGTGAGTTCATTAAATGTTGAAGTGTACGGACCGGCTCTTCAGGATCAGATCATTATTGCGCTTGACCAAAATGAGGTCTATCGTCGGGCGCTGGACGGGGCCATTTATCAGTACCGTCGTTCAATATTAGGTGCGCTGGCTTGTGTGTGTGCAGCATTGTTGTTACTAGCCATGCTCACTTGGCGGTTATGGCGGGTTAAATTATCACCTGTGGTACAGCCGACGGCAGGTCTCAGTGTGATGGTCGCTGACATCAATGCACTGGCTGATGGTAATCTTGCTGTGGAGGTACGCTCACCTGAGGGAGAGTCTGATTCAGCCGTACAAAGCCGTATGATCGCCCAGGCGGTAAATTATACCGGTAAGATGCTGCACGGGCTGGCCGAAGCCTCACGCGGAGTCGCGGTGCGAACTCACGCCGTGTCTGTTGAGCAGCACCAGATAGCCGAAGAATTAATCGAGGCTGATCTGGAAAGGCAGCGTCAGTTAGTATTGTTGATTGATAGCATAAAGGTAAGAATACCCGAGCTTCTAGATCTCAGTGAAACCAAGGCAGCGGCAACAAATGAGCTTGCGGCAGCTGCTCTTGATACTCGCCACGCGGCTAACAATGCGACGGCTGTTCTTGCGGGTGTGTCGGCACAGGTAGAGCTTGGCGTTAGTCGTATGTCGCGTGCTGTAGAGACAGTTGGCGAACTGACGACAATGGTCGATAAAATGAAAGCTGTCGCTGAAAAATCCAGTTTGCAGGCGCTAAACACTTCAATACAAATGTCAGCCTATAGTGACGAGGGCGATTCAGATGTATCTCCGCAATTCGTCGATCAGGTGCAGAGAGCTTCCCGACACTTAGAGTCAGGCGCAACTGAGGCAGGACGACTACTGGAAATAATAAAAACTGATTTACACGCCAGCGGTGTGGCGATGACAAGCTGCAGTGTTGCTATTGATGATAGTGCTGATGCCTCAATGAAAGCATCCCAGTCATTTGCCTCGATTACTAGTGGCGTAGAAGGTATCGGTGAATCTAATGCTCATCTTGTTGATGAGCTAAAAAAAGAAGCTGAGAATCTTAATCAGATCACTGACAAGTTATGTCATTTGTTTGAATCCACTATCGACAAAAACCGCCTCCCGCAGTTGCTTGAATCTACCCTCGATCTGCAGCTAATGGCAACAAATTTTGATGAGTCGTTATCGCGCTATCAGTTAAAACGAGAACAGCCCGTTGACTGATAAAACCTCAACGTCATCAGGCCA
>JALZUX010000244.1 GCA_023301405.1 Granulosicoccaceae bacterium
CGATCAGGTCTTCCTCATACAAAGACTGACCCACCGGGTGACCTTCAGCGGCGATAAAAGTATTAGCAATGCCACCGCCCACAATTAGTTGATCAACAATACCTGACAATGATTCAAGGACGGTTAGCTTGGTTGATACTTTAGATCCGCCAACCACTGCCACCATAGGCCGCACCGGATTATCAAGGGCCTTACCTAATGCGGTAAGCTCTCCAGACAGCAGCGGTCCGGCACAAGCAATAGCAGCGTGTTCTGCTACCCCATGGGTAGATGCCTGAGCCCGGTGTGCAGTGCCAAAAGCATCCATCACGAATACATCACACAGCGCGGCATATTTTTTTGCCAGCGCCCCATCATCACTTTTTTCACCTTTGTTGAACCGTACATTCTCAAGCAACGCCACAGAGCCTGCAGGCACTGTCGGCGGTTGATCAAGATAGGTGGTGATTAGCTCAACCGGCTGACCCAACAACTTACCCAAATGTGCGGCAACCGGTGCCAGTGAATACTGTGCTTCAGGCTCACCTTCGGTAGGCCTACCAAGGTGTGACATCACCATCACTGACGCACCTTTTTCAAGCGCCATTTTTATCGTTGGCAACGACGCTACAATTCGAAGATCAGAAGACACAATTCCATCTTTGATAGGAACATTGAGGTCAGCCCGAATTAAAACTTTCTGGCCTTTAACATCTAAAGTATCAAGCAATTTCATAAGTGCACTTCAATATTTCATTAAACAATCAGGGAACCGGAAACAAATACGCCGGGTAAAAACCCGGCGCATCACTGTTAAGCTTCAATCAACATTTAAGCCTAAAAAACAGCTTTTCCTACTTAGCGTTCATCAATGCAACAGTGGTATCAAGCATTCTGTTAGAGAAGCCCCACTCATTGTCATACCATGAACAACACTTAACCAACGTACCGCCATTGACGCGAGTCATACCTGCGTCAAAATTGGATGTAGTGCTTGTGTGATTGAAATCCACAGACACCAATGGCTCATCGGTATAGGCCAGTATTTTGCCATCAGCTGCTGCTTTCATGATCTCGTTTACTTCTTCAACAGAAGTATCACGCGCTGCAATGAAAGATAAATCTACCAGGGAAACATTAATGGTTGGAACACGAACTGAAAAACCATCAAGCTTACCGTCGAGTTCCGGTAACACTAGGCCAACCGCTTTAGCAGCACCAGTACTGGTAGGAATCATCGACATCGTTGCCGAACGCGCACGTCGAAGATCAGAATGATAAACATCCGTTAATACCTGATCATTGGTGTAAGCATGAATAGTAGTCATAAGACCACTAAGCAGACCAATTTTTTCATGCAACGGCTTTACCATTGGTGCTAGGCAATTAGTTGTACAAGAAGCATTAGAGATCACGGTATCAGATGCCTTCAGCACACCTTCATTAACGCCGTAAACAATAGTCGCGTCTACATCAGCACCACCGGGCGCCGAAATAATTACCTTCTTGGCACCACCGGCGATATGCGCGCTGGCTTTTTCTTTGGAAGCAAAGAAACCGGTACACTCAAGAACCACATCAACACCTAACTCGCCCCAGGGCAACTTCGATGGATCACGCTCTGCAAATACTTTAATACGGTCACCATTGACGATCATGTCATCGCCATCGACAGTCACCTCACCGGGGAAGCGACCATGAGCAGTATCGTACTTAGTCAGGTGCGCATTAGTTTCAGTGTTGCCCAAGTCGTTGATCGCAACGACATCAAACTCTTTATTGCGGCCAGCTTCAAACAGGGCACGCAAAATATTGCGTCCTATACGTCCATAGCCATTTATCGCTATCTTGATCGCCATTCAGTTTTGCTCCGATGAGTAAAGGTTATTCAATTAGATGATTTTTTTAACTTGTTCTACGACATTGGCAACGTTAAATCCAAAATGTTCGAACACCTGGTCTGCTGGTCCTGACTCCCCGAAGGTGTCCAGACACACCATGGCACTGTTACTACCTGCGTATTTATACCAACCTCCAGACACACCAGCCTCAATGACGACACGCGCAGTGATATCGGCAGGCAGAACCGACTCCCGGTAGTCTGTAGATTGTCGGTCAAAAACATTTGTCGACGGCATTGAAACGACCCTACATTTAATACCGTCAGCGGCCAGTTTTCCATGAGCTTCAACCGCCAGGCCCACTTCAGAGCCAGTGGCGATCAGAATTGCCTGTGGGTTATCGCTATCAAGTAGTACATAGCCGCCTTTTTCAATATCAGCAAGTTGTTGCGCAGAACGCGGCTGGTGAACCAAACCCTGCCGACTAAAAAGCAGGCTGGAAGGACCATCATCACGTTGCAGGGCTACCTTCCAGCACACCGCCGATTCAACAGAGTCACTCGCTCGCCACACATCCATATTTGGAATCAGTCGCAGAGTGGCCGCTTGCTCAACCGGTTGGTGGGTCGGGCCATCCTCACCCAAACCAATGGAATCGTGAGTAAATACATGGATAGCCGGTATTTTCATCAGTGCCGCCATACGCAGCGCATTTCGTGCGTATTCTGAAAACATCAGAAAAGTAGCACCATACGTTTTGAAACCGCCGTGCAACACCATACCATTGATAATGGCCGCCATACCAAATTCACGAACCCCGAAATAGATGTAATTGCCTTCCGGGTTTTCTTTTATTTCCTTGCTGCCAGACCAGATAGTCAGGTTTGAACCGGCCAAGTCGGCAGAGCCACCAATAAGTTCAGGCAAAACAGGGCCGAAGGCATTCAAGGTATTTTG
>JALZUX010000245.1 GCA_023301405.1 Granulosicoccaceae bacterium
CTCAAGCAACTGTCCCCACCAATGGAAACCTGCACCCTATTGAGACAGACAGCAGTTGTATTGGTCAATATGGGCCCTCAGACATCACCGACGTGATCCTGGTCACTGGCCAATCAAACGTGACAGCGTCAGAAACTGAAGTAGCCGCAGACTTCGACCAATGGGGGAAAGCTATTGCTTTCTATCCACCAGATCAACCTCACCAGCGGGTGTTTGCCTGGACTGTAGATTCACGCGATAACAACAATGGTACCGGCTGGAAGGTTGCCGCACTAAACCAAAGCTGGCACGACAGCAGCCCCGGTGTTGGTGGTCTGGTGCGCAACAACTTTGCATTTCACTTTGCTAAAAAGGTGGCAATCGGCGGAAGCTGCCGTGTTGTTGGAATTATCATGGTAGCTGAAGGCGGACGTGGTATCTCTCATTGGGACAATGGTGCAACGGGCTGGCTAGAAGTAAACCGGCACGTGACCGAGGCAGTGTCTGCGCTTGGTCGAACCACTATCGACGGGGTTCTTTGGCACCAAGGTGAGTCAGATTGGATCATTGACGGCACTTGTTTCACAGGCTCGACTTGCCGTACTAATTTGCCAGACTATTACCCACAAAAACTCTATAGCAGGATCGCGAATCCCAGTATAGCTAACCCGGTAGGAAATCAGGCACTCATTGATCGAATGCGACGATCGAATTGGTTTGGTGCAAATAAACCGTTTATTGCGGCAGAAACTGTAAAAGCTCCTCTAAACATTCATCTAAATAAGCTTAATTCAGATGGCGATAAATGGACTGCCAGTGTTCAAGGATCCGCGGCATCAGGCTTGAGCGTCAGGGGCGATGATCCCGATCAAAACCATTATAGCGCTGAGGGATTGCGAGAACTTGGCTCTCGCTATGCAACAGCTTATTTTGAAATGACCGGGCGTTAAAGTCACTGCCGGACGCCGAGCTAACTCGTTGGGAGTTCGGTCTCCGGCGTACTAGTCACTAGCTGGCAGTGCGCTAGTATTTGCACCGCTGCCATAGCGCTATGGAATTTAATGTTACTTTTCAGCAGAAAGTTACTTTTCAACGCCGCTTGAAAAGTAACTCCCGCTGAAGAAAGCTTGCGTACAACAACCCCGCATTGCCACCATACCGCTACTCCCCGCTAAGCTCATCCAGAAGACCTAACAATTGCTCTACACGCTTATCACTAAGTTGTCGCAATAAGTATTCGCTTTTCGCATCCATTGTGACACTGGCATCTTTGAAGGTCTGATTGCCCCCCCTTGTCATGGTAACCAGGCTGACTCTGGCGTCACGGGGATTGCTTTTTCGTTGAACCAGACCAATTTTTTCCATAGGCAGCAACATCCGTGTGACACCGGATGCTGTGCGGCATACAGCGTCTGCCAGGTCAATTCGACGCATGGTTTGCTCTGGTGCTTTGTTTAAATGCATCAGTACCATGTACTCAGTCAGCCCTATTCCGTGAATGTTGCCAAGCTCGGCCTCAAGGGCTCGATTCAATGAGGCGTTCAGTGTCCAAACACGAGTAATTGCGGTTGCTTGTGTTGATATTGCCTTGGTCATAATCAATTGCCCAATACTTGAGCTATCAAGTATATAGCAATTATCAATCCTGTGTTTATCGTCGATTAGATTGAAAGCAGTCCTAGCGCGCATTATCAATAAGGATTAGCCACCGCAAGGAAATAGTGCAACCCCCAAAGGGACACTACCGTAAAACCAGAATTGACCCTACCGAACAAAATCCCGTACCCTCAACAAGAAAAAACCACCTTCAACCGGACAATCCCCCAACAATGAAATTAATCAGCTTCACCCGCCTGGGCCGCTGTGGCTTTGGTGCAGTCGACGGCAACAATATTATCGACCTTACCGAAAAATTCGGTCCTGAAATCAACAGCATCAAACGCATCATTGAACTGGAATTACTGCCACAACTTGAAGGGTTTATCGAAGACAGAACACCAGACTTCAGCTTATCCGATGTGACCCTGCTTCCTACTATTCCTGATCCTTCGAAAATTCTTTGTGTCGGTTTAAATTATGCAAAACACCAGGCAGAGACTGGTCGGCCTGATGTAGATCACCCTACTATTTTCACACGCTATGCCGACTCACAAGTGGGGCACTTACAACCACTAATCAAACCAAACGACTCAGATCGATTTGACTACGAAGGTGAACTTGCGATCATCATAGGTCGCGGCGGACGCTGCATACCTGAAGAAACCGCACTGTCACACATTGCGGGTTATTCGTGTTACAACGAAGGCAGTGTTCGCGACTGGCAGCGGCATACCTCGCAGTTTGTCCCGGGTAAAACGTTTCCGGGCACAGGCGGCTTCGGCCCCTATATGGTCACCGCTGATGAAATTGGCGACTACACCCAGCTGCCCATTGAAACGCGGTTGAATGGTGAAGTCATGCAAAAGGCTACCTTGGCAGATTTAATATTCCCGCTGGCGACAGTGATCAGCTACATATCCGGATTTACCCCCCTTAGCGCCGGAGATGTGATCGTTACCGGAACTCCCGGTGGTGTTGGCGACAAGCGTGAACCACCCGTTTACATGCAACCGGGAGACACCGTTGAAATTGACATCGGCCCAGTAGGAACACTGATAAATTCTGTGATCGCTGAACCTTCGTTTTAGACCAGTGCAGAACTACTGGCTGCGTGATTTTCCGCGCAACTCCATAGAACATTGTTAACCTTTCTTGTTACCGGGCACACGCCTTATGAATATCAACACCTCGGGTTCCAATGATGCAAAGCCTGTAGATCAGTCTCCGTTAAGGGTACCCGGTAACAAGGTCGGCACACCAGTTGTAAAAA
>JALZUX010000246.1 GCA_023301405.1 Granulosicoccaceae bacterium
GGTTTGCGACCAATGCTTCCTAACATGATGCCGCGGGTCAGTGCAGGTAAGAAAACCGGGGTTTTCTACAATACCGGTCACGGACATCTGGGCTGGACACTGTCGCCAATCACTGCCGAAATGATTGGTGATATTGTGGTTGATGGATTGTCGCCGGATGTCAGCGGCTCTTCTGTAGCGCCGGAATTACGCAAAGCAAGTTAGGATCTGTGCACCGGTGTCGTGTATAGGCAAAGGCTACAAAAGCATGGACAAGTCATTGTGGCACAAACGGAAAAGCAGTGACTGTGACTTGCCGATTATGATTTGATAGGGGGTGAAAATCACTTTTGTAAGTGATTTGCGCCCTTCGATGCACCCTTGGGGAAGCCTCTTTATCTGCTAAGTGAAGGATCACAGCGTTGACGCCATTTTACGCGATCGCCATTTTTTTGGTGCAAGCCTCTGTTACTGCCTTGCGTATTTGGTTCGGGACATCTTCTGGCTTCGGGTGTTGACCGTTGTTGCAGCGCTTTCAACGTTTCCCTACTTTATTCTGCAACAGCAAGTAATGTATTCAGCGTTATTCTGACAGTCGTTGTTCGTAGTCATTAATTTGATTAATATTGCTTTTCTTTTGCATGGTCAACGTCCGGTGCCGTTGACATCAGACGAGACGCTTCTAAAGGAAATGGTCTTTCGTAATTTCACCAGTCGCGAAGCCGCCGCGCTACTGCGCATCGCAAATTGGAAGCAAGCTGGCACCGAAGATACCCTGACACAAGTGGGGCAGAAGCTTGATAAATTGCAGTTGCTCTATGCCGGTAGTTTGAAAATAGCCCGTGGTGAACTGATATTGGTTCACCGTGGTCGCGGCTGTTTTATTGGCGAGATCGCCTACATGACAGGCTCCCCTTCGTCGGCCGATGTGCTTTGTAATGTGCCATCCCGTTATGTTGAGTGGGATGTCGCGGCGCTAAGGGCATTACTGGCCAAGCGATCAACACTAAAAACTGCCTTTGAATCATTATTAGCGGTTAGTGTGGCGCACAAGTTGGCTTCTGAAACCGCGCGCTAAGGCGGTAGTTCTCACGGTAACGGCCCTAATTTGAGCTCCCGGAAACAAGCGTTACTGCGGCCCACTCAGTTCCGCAATCTTTCACAGCCTGCTTGTAGTTACTTATGGATATCCATTGCTAATAAAGGATGGCCCACAAGTAGTAGGCAAGATCTCACGCACCTGAATTGGCCCTCACTTTGTGCTCTTTCCGGATGGGTACTAATTAATCGGATTGCCCATTCAAACTTTTGGCGATGTACACTACCTGCTATTCAGGAGCGATGAAAGTGCGATGGCAGAATTAGGAAAGGTAAATGAGTTACGTGTCAGTCGAAAAAGCCCGTACAGCGTGTATCTCGATGGGGGTGATCTGGGTGAAGTGATGATGCTGAAAGACCCGGCGGCGAAAACAGCATCTGTTGATGATGTATTTAAGGTATTTGTCTATATCGACATAGACGATACCTTAGTCGGTAGCACGGTGTTACCCGCTATACAGGCTGGTGAGTGCGCCTCTCTTCAGGTGGCAGCATTAACGGATAGCGGTGCGTTTCTGGACTGGGGTTTAAACTCTGATTTGTTTTTGCCTCGTTCTGAGCAAATGGGTGAAACCAGTGTCGGTAGCCGTTGCGTAGTCGTGGCATTGATCGACGACAATAATCAACGCATGATCGCTAGTAGTCGCTTGTATCACCACTTGCCGGAAGAGCACGACAATGACTTTGCGCCTGATGAAAAAGTATCATTGATCGTCAGTCAACGCACTGATCTAGGATTCCGTGCAGTGATAAACGGCAGCCACCTCGGGATGCTGTATCACGATGAGATATTCAGTGAGCTTAAGGTGGGTGACACGCCAACGGCCTACATCAAAGCGCTACGTGAAGACGGAAAAGTAGACCTGATCTTACAGCGCCCAAGCATTGAGGCGCGTTCTGAAATTGAACAGAAAATACTGGATTACTTAAAAAACAATAAAGGGGTATCGCACCTGACAGACAAAAGCCCGCCAGCTGAAATTTATCGAACCTTTGGTATTAGTAAAAAAGCCTATAAGCACGCGATAGGTGGGCTGTATAAGAGTCGCTTGATCTTGTTAAGTAAACAAGAGGTTCGCTTGGTTGAGTAGCGCTAAGGTTGCCAGCGTCTAGTCAAACTGACAAGGGCAGCCCTTGTCAGCTTATTTGTTATAGCCTAGTAGCCTTGCATCTTTATGTATTCAATGGCATAGCGTTCACCCAGTTCGCGTAAACCTTCAGCGCTGTAGTGGTTTTGAAACGGGTCTGTTGCATTGATACCTAACCCCGATGCGGTATCTCCACGCACTGTGGCGGTCCAGAAGTCGTCATCGTCGTTGAGTTTGTTGAGGTGAACATTCACAGGAGCTTTTAAGGTTTCAGCGGCGATGAAGGGTTTACCTTCTCCGAACCAGCTTCGCCTTCTTAAGCGATCAATAAGCGCCGTATCGGCATAGGGGTTGTTTATATTCGGGTCGGCAATTTTGTTGTATAACTTTTGCGGGTAGAAGTCTGGCATACCGGGTACGCATGTGTCACCGGGGAAGCAGGTGCCATCGGTAATCCAGTCAGATTCGCCTTGGTGCCATAAGATTCCGTTAAGGCTGGTCTTGCCGGCGGCGCTTAATGCCTCGCCTACGTGGCGTTCGACTTCGGTCCAGCCGGGCATGCCGACATCCCAGTGGGAAATCCCTTTGCCACCCTCGCCAACCATGATAATGCCAACGACGCGACATGTTGACGAGCGTTCGGCCACTTGCTTGGCAAAGTGAAAAGCAAAATTGTTGTTAGCAAGACCGCCAGAGCCGGGGTTGGTGTCGTGCCAACTTTGAGTGAGGTTTGCGACCTTCCAGCCGAGGCCTGCGTTGCCGTTTCGTGGGTCTACTGTCCATGCAAATACCTGGGGATGCGGTTCATCAGGCGGATTGAATTTAACCACTTTGTCGAAAGCACCTATTTCGGCAGCAACTTCGGTGTCGGGACCAATCAGGTTTGATTGTCCGGTTGCCAAAACGATATCGGTAATGTTGCCAATCGTGGGGGTAAAGCCGCATTGCGCGCTGCTGGTGGTAGGTATGGCGGGCGTGCTGGTCGTGTTATTGGGCGTGCCGCTGGGTGTAGGTGTTCCACTGCTTGTACCGTTGGGCGTACCACTTTGCGTAGCAACTTCTGGCGTGTTTGCGATTTCATCATCGGAGCCGCCGCCGCCACAGGCGGTAAGAAAAAACGCCAGCGAAAAGCTAATGCTTTTTAGTCGTAATTTGTTGTTCTGTTTCATCAAGTTTGTCACGATAATTTTAGATCTTTTGCGCTTTGCAAGCACTATTGTGAAGTGCTGTAGCTATGGCACGGTACTGATACCCCGCGCCATATGAGTTAGCTTTCTTTTTTTACGACACTACAGCTTTTACCGCCAGACTGAGCAAATCGTCCATGATTGAACCGTCTTTGTCTGAGTCGAGAAATGTTTCAAGCATGCCACGGTTTTGATTGGCTGCAACACCTGAACTGAAAATATTACCGTTGTTGTTACCACCAAAGAGGCTGCCAGATGATTTTTGTCCGCCACCCAGAAACTTCTTGCTGAGAGAGCTCATCACTAAGGTCGCTAGAATCGGCAGTGCTTTTTTCATTAGTGTGGCTGAAAGGCCTGATTTCTGTGCGCCGTAGTTTGCAACGTTGCGACTGACATCTTTGCTACCGAAAATATGCCCCAGAATAGAGTTTCCGTCTTGAGTCGTGGACTGCTGACCTAGATTGGCCGGGTTTTCCAGATAGCCGGCGTGATTTCCTTTGGTTAAAGCGCCGATCAGGTTGTCGAGGCCGGAATCAGATCTGGTGTTGTTTTGCATACCGCGAGTGAGTGCCGGGATTAATTGTCCTGCAGCTGTGCGGGCTTCGGCTTCTCCGACGCCTAGCTGCTTTGCTAGTTCGCTGACGACATTTTGGCTGTCATTGCCTAACAGTGACTCGAGCAGATTCATTAACTTTATCCTTTATAAATGACCTAAAAAAAGGGCCTTACATGGCGCGCAGTGTACCCCATGATGATGGAAAGTACAGTTGAGTGTTCGCTTTTATCGATCAGTTTGCTACGAATACGAAGCTATGGGGACGAAGTTGGCGTTGGCAATTGTCATTGCAACCATGGGTATTGGCTTGCAGCGTCAACTAAGGTGGCTGTTCGGAAATAGGGGCGCGGCTGGCGCGTGAGATGGTGGTGTGGATATTTTGGTCAATGTTGGCCCAACAGCCAACAGTTGATCCACGCTAATTGTACTGATTGAAGGCTGCCCGGGCAGGGGCCTGCCTAGCTCGGACAGCCACGAGTGGCTGCCCGCGTAATGCCTACAGCTGTTCGAGGATTGTTTCTGCAGAGCTCACTTCAAAAGCAGGCCCGTCTTCAACGTTGAGTTGAGTGATTTTGCCATCGTCCACAATCATAGAATAACGCTGCGAGCGAATTCCCAAGCCGCGCTCTATGAGGTCAAGTTCCAGCCCCAGTGCTTTTGTCCAGGTAGCGCTGCCGTCAGCAGCCATCAGCAGGTGCTCGGCATTTTGGTTTTTACCCCATGCGCCCATTACGAACGGGTCATTGACTGATAAACAGACAATGCGATCGACGCCTTTGGCGGTGATTTTGTCCGCGTTGGCAACAAAGCTTGGCAGATGCGCTTGGGTGCAGGTTGGTGTAAAAGCGCCGGGTACAGCAAAAAGCACCACTTTTTTACCGTTGAAGAGATCGTCTGTAGTGATGGACTCGGGGCCTTCATCACCCATAAACGCAAGGTTGCCGGAAGGAATGGTATCGCCGATTTTAACTGTCATTTTAGACTCCTGTAGATTATGGGGGATCACAACACAGCTACCCGGTGAGGTAAAGGGTTTTGTGTTTTTCAGGTCATTAAGTGTTCATGCCTGACTATTTTATTTACAGCCCGAGAAGTTCCTGCAATTTCTCACGCTGCGCGTAGCCGTCTTTGTAGCCCAGTTCAATCAGGTCTCGAGCGAACCCGGAATCAAATAACAGGTAGCTGGTTAAGGGTCGTCCTTCTTTTGTCATAGCCCCAAGGCCGCTGAGTAAAATTCGCATAGAGCGGGGAAACGATCGCAGGTGTTTTGCGACGATGTCACGGATATCAACGCTGGGCGAAATTACCAGGAATTCCACTGGCCGAAGCAGGGAGTCTTCATGTTGAAAAGTGGGACGCTTGGACTGCGATAACGCAAAGTTGATTCGGTTTAGGCGCTCGATGTCAGAGTCAAGCCGATCAATAAATAGTGTGTCGAACATATAGCCGGCGATCTGCCCCAGGTTGGGGTATACGGGGGCGGCGGTCGGGATTTGATCAGTTTGCGGGTTTCTCACGCTAATAATAAGTAGTTTGTTCGCACCTAGGTGCAGTGCCGGGCTCAAGGGGGCGGCTTCCCTCATTGAGCCGTCACCGTGATATTCGTTGTTAATTTTCACCGCAGGAAATACCACAGGAATAGCAATAGATGCCATAAAGTGGTCAATTCGCAGACGGGCCTCGACGCCGAAACGCCTTGTGCGTTGCCAGGTTTGCAGCTCTTCTAAGCCTTCGAAGTAGGTGAGAGACGCGCCGCGACTGTAGGAAGAAGCGGTGATGCCAAGCGCCTGTAACTGGCCTGCCTGAATGCATTGGCGCATGCGCGCTAGATTGACGTGGTTTTCAATCAGGGATCGCAGCGGGGTGTTGTCGAGTAGCGAGTCTGGTTGTGATTTTGCCATGCCGCCACTGGCAAAGGACCAAATCCAGCGTGCTCCGGTTCGAGTGGCTGTTTTGGCGTCGGTGCGGACCACCATATCCATGTGGAGGTTTTCCCACATGCCCAGTAATCGTCGCATGCCATCACTGAAATCGCTTGAGCGACTGGCGACCATGCCCGCGTTGAGAGATCCCGCGGAGGTGCCGGTGACGACTGGAAACGGGGAAGGTTGCCCGCTAGGGATCAGTTCTTCGACGGCTTTCAGCACGCCCACCTGATAGGCATTACGCGCACCACCACCTGGCAAAATCAGGCCAAGGGTCTGCTTCTCAGCAATCGCTTTTTTGGAAAACCAGTGTTCAATGCCCATCGGGTTGAATGGTGCCATAAGAGTAGCGGAATGAACGCACAAGCATATCAACTGACGATGACGCTGCCCACCATCAACGTCATACCTGTTGCTATTGTTGACGGACCCTAACGTGGGTTTTGGCGGATCACATTACCGATGTCGCGGGATGTACGGCGTGTTGCCTTGTGAGATGTGTTTGGCGGAATGCTACGGCTTATCTAGTGCTCGGCATGAATGACTGCAGAGTGTGTAAGTGTATCGCGCAAATTGAGGTTGGCGCTTTGTCAGCTTTTGTTCAGCGTCTGAATTTACAAAAAAA
>JALZUX010000247.1 GCA_023301405.1 Granulosicoccaceae bacterium
TTTGAAGATCACGACCTGATCTCTGCCCCGGTGGTCAACGATGACAATCGACTGCTGGGCAGAATTACCATAGATGATGTCGTTGACGTCATGCGGGAAGACGCTGAACAGGCCCTCATGAGTATGGCCGGCCTGAGCCCCGAGGATGACTATTTTTCACCGGTAGTACGGAGCATGCGACGCCGTAGCATCTGGCTGGGGATAAATCTGGCGACCGCATTTTTAGCCTCATGGGTGGCTGGGCAATTTGCCAACACACTGGATCAGGTTGTCACACTCGCCATTCTGATGACTATAGTGCCGAGCATGGGCGGCATAGCAGGCTCGCAAACCCTCACATTGGTCATCAGGGGCCAGGCCCTTGGCCAGATCGGAGCCGGCAACACCAAATGGATTCTAACCAAAGAAGCCATTGTCGGGCTGCTTAACGGGCTGGTCTGGTCACTGGTTGTAGCGCTCATTGCTTATCTTTGGTTTGGCGATGGTAAGGTCGGGGTCATCATAGGACTGGCCCTAATCGTTAATATGGCGGCGGCTGGTATTGCTGGGGTAGCAATACCCGTAGCGCTAAAAAAAATGAACATTGACCCCGCCTTGGCTGGAGGGGTCATTCTGACTACGGTCACTGATGTAATCGGCTTAATGGCCTTTCTTGGTTTAGCAACAGTTTTTCTACTCTAACCACACCGCTCAGCCTTGGATATGCTGGCTCTGACTGCCACAAACCCAAGCTCACCGCGGCAGTCAGCAACACCACCACATTTTCATCAACAAGTTATCAACAGGCTATCAACAGGTAAATCCCACATGTTGTGGTTGAAATATTACAATCACCATTTTATTGTGGTTTGCCCTTGACCCGCAAAACGCTCCACCACTACTATTCCCCGCCTTGCTAGAGCAATATGTCGATCACATTTCCAGATTACCACACGCACAATATATAGCGATATACGGTACCTGAAGCACCATATATTGTATAATTTGGTAAATTAGCTGTTAAATATTTTGTAAATCTGTGATTCAGTACATCGCTGGTGAATTTACCGGTTAAATAATTAGATTCAAATGCGCGCAGCGTTCGCATAAGTAGTATTAGACAGTTAAATTACCCCGGCAACACCGGGTGGGTAATAACGGAAATGGAGCAAAAAAATAGAATGACTAAAGTCGTCGCTATCGATACAAAATCAAAACCAGACCAAGACCAAGATCAAGATATCGGGGTTGGCGTTAGCATCCCACTGCAAGATGCATCATTGGACATTTGGGATAAAAAATATCGCTTAAAAAGTCGTGATGGCGAAGAAGTTGATGCAAACCTAGACGCCACGTTTCAACGTGTAGCGCGTGCCTTAGCTGATGCTGAAGAAACTGACGACAAGAAAAACATCTGGTACGGGAAGTTCTTGTGGGCGCTCAGACAAGGCGCTATACCCGCCGGAAGAATTATTTCTAACGCCGGTGCCCGTGAACACAAACCCGCAACCTCAACCATCAACTGCACCGTATCAGGCACTGTTGGTGATTCAATGGACGATATCCTAGGTAAAGTCCATGAAGCCGGACTGACACTTAAAGCTGGCTGTGGCATCGGTTATGACTTCTCAACGCTGAGACCACGCGGCGCTTATGTATCAGGAGCGGGCGCTTACACCTCAGGCCCACTGTCGTTTATGGATATCTACGACAAAATGTGCTTCACCGTATCTTCTGCCGGTGGGCGTCGCGGCGCTCAAATGGCCACCTTTGATGTTCGCCACCCAGATGTCTTCGAATTCATTCGCGCTAAAAGAGAAGACGGTCGCCTGCGCCAGTTTAACTTGTCGCTCCTAATCACCGAAGATTTCATCACAGCAGTACGGGAAGACCAACAGTGGCACCTGGCCTTTCCTGTACAAAACAAAGAAATCGAAAGCGGTGAAGTAAACCTCGATGACAAAGAGCAAGTCCTATGGCTTGACTGGCCAAGTAAAGAAGGCTTCTATCAAAATGATGAAGGCCTGACAGCCTGCAAAATCTACCGGACTGTCAAAGCCTTACGACTATGGGATGCGATCATGTCTTCGACTTATGATTTCGCAGAACCCGGCTTCATTTTGATAGACAAAGTCAACGATCAAAACAACAACTGGTTTTGTGAGGAAATCAGAGCCACCAACCCTTGCGGTGAGCAACCACTTCCACCCTACGGTGCCTGCTTGCTAGGCTCTATAAATCTCACTCGCTTTGTGAACAAGCCATTTACTAATGAAGCAAGCTTTGACTGGGATAAGTACCGCAAAACAGTCGAAATTTTCACCCGCATGCTCGACAACGTTGTAGAAATTAACGGCCTGCCTTTGTTCAAGCAACGTGAAGAAATTCAATACAAGCGCCGCCATGGTATGGGCTATCTTGGTTTAGGCTCAGCCTCAACAATGATGCAAATGCGCTATGGCTCTGAAGAGTCACTGGTATTCACCGAAAAAGTCACACGCGAAATGGCAATCAGCGGCTGGAAAATCGGTGTTGAACTGGCACAGGAAAAAGGCGCAGCCCCCATCATGGACGATGAATTCACCATCACCAGCGACATGATACGAAGCCGGCCTGAGATCGCCAAAGATGGCTACGCCGTAGGCGACAAAGTCAAAGGCAAGGTTCTACTGGGCAAATACAGTCGCTATATGCAAAAAATTGCCAGCGTCAATAAAGACCTGACGGATTCAATCACCCAGCATGGTTGTCGTTTCACCCATCACACATCAATCGCACCAACCGGTACAATTTCCTTGTCACTGGCCAATAATGCTAGCAATGGCATCGAACCGAGCTTTGCGCATCACTATTCCCGCAATGTAATTCGTGAAGGTAAAAAATCAAAAGAGAAAGTTGATGTTTTTTCTTACGAATTATTGGCTTATCGTGAAATGGTCAACATAGAAGCAATGCCCTATGCCACTGAAGAGCATCAACAGCTTCCAGACTATTTTGTATCTGCCGATGACATCACACCAAGCCAGCACGTAGATGTTCAGGCAGCGGCTCAAAAGTGGATTGATTCATCGATATCAAAAACAGCTAACGTGCCCACTGATTTCGCATATGACGAATTCAAAAACATTTATTTGTACGCACACGAAAAAGGACTGAAAGGCTGCACCACCTTCCGGTTCAATCCTGAAGCATTTCAAGGTGTACTCGTTAAGGAATCTGATCTTGAGAATACGACGTACGAATTTACGCTTGAAGACGGCAGCACGGTCACGTGCAAGGGCAATGAGGAAATCGACTACGACGGAGAAATCCACTCTGCAGCCAACCTCTACGATGCACTCAAAGAAGGTTATTACGGCAAGTTCTAGCCGTAACTAACAAGCTAGCTTCTCTGGCTTCAAAAATAGTGTAATGATCCCGGACCTAATTCAAATTTGTCCGGGCCATTGCATTGCATAATGCTTTGAAAGAACTATTTATGACAACTATGACTATTAAGATCGATAGCAAAATCACCGGCTACAACATTAACAAAGCCAATCTAGAGCCCGAGATACCGGCCGAAGCCGAAATCGTGCAAATGCACGAAGCACTGCTACGGCCTGACAAGCTGATCGGCTCAACCTACAAGCTAAAAACACCAGAGCATGTGTCAGAACACTCCATGTACATCACAATCAATGACATTGTGCTCAATGAAGGCACCAACCATGAAATACGGCGCCCTTTTGAAGTATTTATCAACAGCAAAAACATGGATCACTTCCAATGGATAGTGGCGCTGACCAGAATTATGTCAGCTGTATTCCGCAAGGGTGGTGATGTCACGTTTCTGGTCGAAGAACTGCGCTCCGTATTTGATCCACGCGGCGGCTACTGGAACAAGGGTAAACTGATGCCGTCCCTGGTGGCAGAAATTGGCGATGTGATCGAAGAGCACTTGATTGGCATTGGCATGTTACGAGGACCGGAAACCGATGACGCCAAACAAGAATACATTGAGATGAAACGGGAAGAATACCTTGAAGCCTCCGATGAAAAGCTAGACGCCAGAACAGGTTTTCCGTCCACAGCAACGCTTTGCAGCAAATGCTCAGTGAATGCAACCGTACTGATGGATGGCTGCAGCACCTGCCTGAATTGCGGCGAATCAAAGTGCGGCTA
>JALZUX010000248.1 GCA_023301405.1 Granulosicoccaceae bacterium
CTCCGGCGTGAGATTTTGAGTCAGATATTTCGACCAACAGAGGGGCTTGGGTACACCGGCAGGAAAGAAGTTATCGCAGCCTATGCGGTGGCCTCATTAAATAGAAGGAACTTAATCTGTACAATGGTCATAAAATTGATGTTGAGGAGGTAGCCCAATGCCTGATCTAGATCGCGCCGCTGAGGTCATACGCCACAGTTGGAGTACAGAGGGCGTAATTGATTATGTGAAGGGAGATTTATGGCCGGACACACCAGAGCAGGGCTACCAGATCCAATCTTTGATCGCTGGTTTGCGTGGTGAGCCGGTTGTAGGCTGGAAAATAGCAGCCACCGCGATTGCAGGACGCGACCACATAAATGTGGACAGGCCAATGGCCGGACGTTTGTTTCCGTCTATTTGTCATCAAGACGGAGCGGTAATACCGTTCGGCCGAAATCGAATGGCGGTTGCCGAGGCAGAGTTTGTATTCACTCTGGGAAAAGACCTGCCACCGCAAAGTGCGATGTATACTGATGAAGATCTCGCTGATAGCATTCAATCTTTACACCCCGGGCTCGAGTTACCCGATTCAAGGTTTCGGGACTTCACACTGCCGGGCACGGCAGGTTTAATCGCTGACAACGCTTGTGCTTCGCAATTTGTTCTTGGCGCACCGACCACTTTGGATTTTGATCTACTCTCACTCGCTGAACATAGGACAGCACTTTATGTAAACGAACAAGAGGTCACCAGCGGCACAGGAGCTGATGTGCTGGATGGGCCGCTGGATGCGATGGTGTGGATAGCCAATACACTGAGTGAGCTTGGCGTCGGGCTGAAGGCCGGGCAATTTGTGACAACCGGAGTGACCGGTTTACCTTGCCCGATAAAGTCCGGCGATACCGTATGTGCGGATTTGGGGAAATATGGCCGTGTTACAGCAACTCTGCTGTAGGTTAAGGTATCAAGCCAGTGCAGGGGAACATCGGTTGGCGCGCGCGTGATATACTGTGTCACTAGCCTGATCAACAAAGAAAGATAGTGCTTCTTTAATGACCTTGTTCGTCGCTGCTAATTTAAGATTGCCACAGTCGCGGTACTGCCTTACTGTTGGACAGCTGTCCGTGGTGGATCAAAGCGTGGGCAGTGTTGTGCACCAAATTTTGGTGTTGGTTAATGAGATGAACAAGTTAACCGGTCATTTGACAACACGCCCTTTGCAGATGGTGGAATCAAATGAGCCAATTGTCCTCTGACCGGAAAACTTGAAACTTTTACGCAGGGATTTGCACGACTTGTGCGATAGCAAGGTGGCCCTGGTACGCCTATACGATAAACCAAAAAATGTGGTGTGCTAGCTTATGGCTTGCAGATAACGGTAACCAAGTAAGGCAAGACTAACCAGCGAATACTACGATAGTGCATATTGACTTCTTTTTTTTTGAAATTCGGGTGAAATCAATCTGTCACCAACATGACAAGTTTCTGAATGGGTGATATCACGTTAACCTATAGGTTGGAAAAAACAATTTCTACACTTAGGCGCTGTAGCTATTTAAAGGGTGAGTAATAGCCGTGAGAATATTAAAGTCATCATAACGATGGAGCGTCCAGTAGTGCGGCATTGCATTATAATTCAGGCATTATTAATTAACTGCCAAGCTATGGGGCCATCTGGCGATTGCTGACTGTAGTTCCTGCTAACGACCCTTGTTGGACATAACGATGAAACTTGTTACTCAACTAAGAATAGCCATTCTTTTGTTACTGGGGCTTGGACTTTGCAGCGCAGTTGTCACAGTGTGGAATTTTCAGCAGTCACGATTGCACATCGAGAGAATCACAATTGCGCAATCGATTTATGCCAGGTATCTAAACCTAGAAAGCCACATTTACCAACTATTTAAGCAATATGGTGACGCGATTATCATCGGTGACGCTAATCAGCGGGCAGGTAAGATCAAGTTGATCGAGGTGGTCAATAAAGACTTTAAAGCCATCAGAGAGCAGTTACAAAAAAAAGTCGATCTTGTCGGAGAAAGTCGACTCAGTGAAAGAGAGTCACTAGTCGCGATTGAGCAATCTGTTGAACAACTAATCCGTCGGTTCGACCAATTCTCTCCTACGGGAACGGGTGAGCTGTCTTCAGATTGGAGTAACCTCTCGCGTTTGCTAAACGATGAAATCGACGAGAACTTCCGAGTAATCATACAGCAGGCTCTGGATGAGCAAGCGCAGAACGTTACAGACACAACTACTTATGTGGATAAGGCGGTATTCCGGCAAAGAATACTAACGATCATTCTGTCGTTACTCGGTATTCTGGCCGCGATCATAGGATTGGTGATGCTGAGCCGCCGCTTTACCCTTCCGATCCAAACCTTGGCCAGCGGTGTGCGTGAATTTGGTGAAGGTAACCTTGATTATCGAATTAACCCGAGGGGGCGTGACGAGGTTGCAGAAATCGGCCGGACGTTTGACATCATGGCTGCACAGATCTCGCACAAAAATCAAAAGCTAACAACAGAAAAACATGTATTGCAAGACGCTGTCGATGAACGCACAAGACAACTGAGCGTTATGCTGGAAGAGCTAAAAAGGAGTGACGCCAGTAGAAAATTGATGATCGCTGATGTCAGCCATGAACTTCGTACACCACTGACAATCATGCATGGTGAGGCCGATGTTGCACTACGCGGAGCGGAAAAGAGCCCATTGGTATATCGTGAAGCATTGACGCGCGTGCGCGAGGCGGCTAACCACACGGCTCGATTGGTTGACGATTTGCTGTTTGTAGCGCGTACCGAAGCCGGGGAGGTGCGCTTGAAAATTACAGACGCGGATTTACAAACTATTCTGTTGGAATCACAACAGACCTTCGGGCCTGACGTAGAAATTGACTCGGCTCTTTTGGTCGCGCCGTATCGGGCCGATGAAGGGCGGATAAAACAGGCGCTTCTGGTGCTGCTTGAAAATGCCCGCCACTATGGTGGCAGTAAGATTGTTATGAAGCTCGAGCACGGTGAATCCGGCTACTGTATATCAGTGGAAGACAACGGGGCAGGGATGAATGACATCACCAAGCAGCAGGCGTTTGAACGTTTTTTCCGCGGTAGTAATGCAGCAGAGCGATATCAGGAAGGTGCCGGGCTTGGGTTACCCATGGCGCTTTCTATCGCCAAGGCACACGGGGGGGATATAATTCTTATTGACCGGCCCAGCGGTGGTTTGATTGCTATGCTCAGGTTACCAGAGCAGGCAACAGTGGAGCGGGTGGCGTGAATATACTAGTGGTAGAGGACGAAAGCCGGGTTGCAGAGTTTATTGTACGTGGGCTTAAAGCTGAGTCATGGATCGCAGAACACGCTCCTGATGGAGAAACGGCTCTTGAGTTTATGGCGCAGCATGAATTCGATGTCGTGCTTCTTGATTTAATGTTGCCGGGTATATCAGGGCAAGACGTTTGTCGAAAAATGCGCGCACGAGGAAACTATACGCCAGTGTTGATGCTAACGGCACTTGATGCAGTCGATGAACGTGTTGCCGGTTTGCGCCTTGGTGCCGATGACTATCTGACTAAGCCGTTTGACTTTGACGAGCTAATCGCACGCGTAGAGGCGCTGGTCAGGCGCAGAAGTGCTTTTGAGGAAGATGCAGCCAAAACCATACTAACCGTAGGTGATTTGCAGCTTGATACCAAGTCTTTACTGGTCACTCTATGCGGACAAGAAATTGAGCTGACGGCTAAAGAGCGGAACATCCTGATGCTGTTCATGGCTAACCCGGGTAAGGTGTTTGCCAGAGAGCGAATTTTGAATTCTGTGTGGGGCTCGCAGGAAGATCCACTAACTAATGTGATCGATGTTTATGTTGGTCGCTTGCGCAAGAAGCTCGGTGAATACGGCGATCGTATTCAGACGGTTCGTGGGCACGGATATCGTTTTAGTTAGCGGTTAACGCGACTGTTAATCGTTGGTCGAAGGGTCACATACTGACTGTGTTGGAATGATAGCCAATTTACAAGGCACTACGATAGCGCCTGGCAGAGCGGTGACACTAAGCTAGTAGGGTCTATGCAGCGAAGCCTCAAGTACTCGAATAATTGGGTATGGATTAAGGCGAGGGTGTTTGTGTTTTTGGTCGTAGTGTGATCACTAGAAATCGCAGCAGTGGAATCACCCAGACAATAATCACTAGCACGCCCAGAACCGACGCAATAGGCCTTGAGAAAAACCCCGCTATTCCCCATTTGATTTGATCATTGATGACATAAAGTTGTCCTCGAGCACCGGACCAATAACAATTCCTAAATGGTGGGAGCCACTGGAAATCCATTTTGTTCCATTATATGAGCGAGTAAACCCATCACCAGCATGATGGTAGTTCCAAATACCATATTATTAATAGCGAAGGACCCTACCACACAATATATAAGAATTATTGGCATCAGCTTTTTACGCGGCCCCTTATAATATGTGGCGTGAAAGCGTATGGCTATAAAACCTAATGGTAGTAGCGCCAGATTAGCCACGAATAAAACGATAAAGACAGCATAGATTGATTCAGATTAATTCAGGTTGATCCAAAAACACGGTAAGCCCAGGGTTCATGCCTTTTATGTAAAGCCCACCTATGACGATTGCAGTAATCGAGTCTCCACGTATACCAATACAAGTGCAGGTACCC
>JALZUX010000249.1 GCA_023301405.1 Granulosicoccaceae bacterium
CGATTGAGGCGAATAGTCATTCTTCTTTAACGAAATCGATCGTAATAGCTGGCCAAAAGACCGCGCCCGCAGTAGATCATAGTTCTCGGACAGGCTCCTGGGCGAAACCACCAGCCTTAGCTCCTCAACACACCTATCTTCATCGCAGACACAGTTTACCATCGCAAAATATGTCGTAATTCGTCACTCAAAACCTGACGTTTACATGGTACTAATTGAGCTTCCCAGTGAGCGAGCCCAATTGCAATGACTGAAAAGAAAAAAAGACCAAGAAGAGGCGCCCGCGCTGCCAAACTGGCCGAACGCAACGCACCACTTGCTGCTGAGGAACGCGCAGTACACCCCGGCATGCCAAGCGGCCGTTTCACACCACTGTCTGACCCTGACGTTAGCAAGGTTAACGAAGCAGTGATGGATGTACTTGAAAATGTCGGCTTGTCACAAGCGATACCAAGCTGTGTCGATGCGATAAAAAAAGTCGGCGGCATCTACAAAAATGGCAGATTGCATTTCCCGCGGTCACTAGTTGAAGACACAATCGCAAACTGTGCTCGCGACTTCATGTTGCACGGGCAATCCCCTGAGCACGATATCGATATCAGTGGCTCGAAGCTTTACTTTGGCACCGCAGGGGCAGCTGTGCATATTGTTGATGTTGAAAACCGCGAATACCGCGATTCAACTCTGGAAGACCTCTACAACATCGCTCGAATCGTCGACAACATGGATCATATCCATTATTTCCAACGCCCTGTTGTGGCTCGCGATATGGTCGAACCAGACGATCTGGATTTTAATACGTTGTATGCATCGGTCAGCGGTACCACCAAACACGTTGGAACTAGCTGGGTACTGCCAGAGCATGTCGATAACTCACTTAAATTTCTGCACCAGGTAGCAGGCTCCGAAGAAGCATGGCGCAAACGGCCATTTGTTTCTATGTCGTGCTGCTTTGTGGTGCCTCCGTTGCGTTTTGCCGAGGATGCTTGCGCATGCCTTGAATCAGCTGTCTATGGCGGTATGCCAGTATTATTACTATCGGCGGGTCAAGCCGGTGCCACTAGCCCGGCGGCGATTGCCGGCTCCGTTGTGCAGTCTGTATCAGAGGTGCTGGCAGGCTTGGTATACGTCAACGCATTAAAGCCAAAGCACCCGGCCATTTTCGGCACATGGCCCTTCGTTTCAGATCTGCGGACAGGGTCAATGAGCGGTGGCAGTGGAGAACAAGCCATACTAATGGCGGCGTGTGGACAAATGGGTCGCTACTACAACCTGCCTACCGGGATTGCCGCTGGTATGGCAGATGCAAAAATACCCGACGCGCAGTCCGGCTACGAAAAAGGTTATACCGTCACGCTTGCGGCTCATTCAGGGGCTAACATGGTTTATGAGTCTGCTGGCATGCATGCCAGCCTGCTGGGCGCGTGCCTTGAAAGCTATATCGTTGACAACGACATGCTTGGTGCGATTAATCGTACCGTCAGAGGCATTGAAATCAACGACGAAACGCTTTCCATACAGACTATGCGAGATGTCTGCATTGACGGCCCCCTGCACTATCTAGGTCATAGCCAGACAATGGAACTAATGCAGAAAGAGTACTTATATCCTGAGATCGGTGATCGTAACAGCCCCAAAGAATGGTACGAGAGTAATAGACCTGAGTTATTGAAAGAAGCAAGAAAGCGGGTTGATGAAATTATCAATGGGCACTTTCCGTCCCACATCAACGCCGAGCTTGATGCAGCCTTGCGTAAGGAATTCAATGTAATGCTGCCGCGGGATTTAATGACCCCGAAGCCGTAGCGGCTAGACACAATTGACCATAAGCAATAAAAAAGGCGCATAAAGCGCCTTTTTTACAAACTTAATCTATGAGCACTGTCCGGTCGGACAGCCACCATAAGTCACCGCACTAAACTACCCGTTAGCCACCTGCTTTTGCTGAATTGCGCCAAGGTCTAATGACAACAAATAATCACGGAATTCTTCACTTACTTCATCATGTGCAAGCGCGTATTCAACTTGTGCCTGTAGATAGCCTAGTTTGCTGCCGCAATCGAACCGCTTACCAATAAAGTTGTAAGCCAATACCCGCTGGGTACCTAAAAGACGGGCAATTGCATCAGTCAACTGAATTTCATTACCAGCGCCACGCTCTTGTGTTTCCAGTAAGTCAAAAAGCTTGGGGGTTAGTATGTACCGGCCGACCACTGCCAGGTTAGAGGGAGCATCAGCTTGTGTCGGCTTCTCTACCATGCCGTCTACTTCATAAACACGGTCACTGGCCACACGCGCGTCAACGACGCCGTACTGATGGACTTCTTCCATCGGGACCTCTTGTACACCAAGCACCGAGCAATGCTGATAGTTGTATACATCAACCATTTGACTTAGCACAGGCTGATCATCAGAGCTGATTAAGTCATCGGCCAGAATAACAGCGAAGGGTTCGTCCCCTACCACTGGTTTTGCGCATAGCACCGCATGCCCTAAGCCTAGAGCTTCTGACTGGCGAATAAAAACACATTTTACTTCGGGCGGTAAAATTTCACGTACGATACGCAACATTTTTTCTTTGTTGCGTTCTTCGAGTTCTCTTTCCAACTCATAAGCCGTGTCAAAATGATCTTCAATAGAGCGTTTATTACGCCCTGTAACAAATATTAGTGTGTCTATACCTGCTGCAACAGCTTCTTCAGCTGCGTACTGGATTAACGGTTTATCAACAACCGGCAACATCTCTTTTGGATTTGCTTTGGTCGCCGGTAGAAATCGCGTACCCATTCCGGCGACAGGAAACACCGCTTTTTTAATTGGTTTCATTATTTATCCGTGAATGTCCCATAGTTCTTTGATGCCGACATGATCCACTACTTCCAACCATACTTCATGCCATTAGCCAGTTTTCAAACTACAACTTTGCTGTTTGGGGTTAACTGTACCGTAGCAGTTCACTATTAATAACCGTATTTGCGTATGAATTTGCACTTTATGAATCTTTTGAAACACTCTGTAACCACAATTAACGGAATTTGTCGGTATTGATATGTCTTATGTTAATCTCTGCGGAAGAATCGAGCCAACTTCGTTGCCCTCGAATCGAACAAAGCAACTCATAAGGAATAGTTCCGACACGACTCGCAATTTCATCAACGCGTAGCTTAGCATGACCCCACAACGTCACAGGGTAATCAATGGGCGGGGGAACAGACAAATTACTGACATTGACGCTTATCGTGTCCATAGACACCCGACCGATAATCGGACAACGAGTATTACCAAGCACTACACACGTATCAGCCGGCACCTTACGTGGATATCCATCCCCGTAACCTGCCCCGATTACCGCTACCTGAGTTGGGCCAGTGCACTCATAGGTGCCCCCGTACCCTACCCGATCACCGCGTTTAAAGTTGCGTAGCGCAATAACCGGCGCAGACACTCTCATTGCTGGCTGTAAGCCAAGTGCTTCATCAAGTGACATTTGCTGGCGATCCGCAATCACCGGTGCATCAGCTTTAACTGTGGTTTCCTCAAACGGATTCGCTCCGTACAACATTATCCCTGGCCGCACCCAATCATAGTGGCTGTCGGGTCGGCTTAACAGCGCTGCAGAATTCGCTACTGATTGAACAAAGGGGCGCGAAACATTCAATGATTGAAATACCTTTAACTGCCGATCCACTGAAATATCTGCTGGGCGATCTGCAGACGCCAAATGGGTCAAAACTCCAACTACATTCACCGACTGATCAGCAAGCGCCTGACAAATCGACAACAACATTGAGGGTTCAACCCCTAAACGCCCCATGCCGGTGTCAACCTTCACCCAGCATTGCAAGCCTGAACTATTTATACCTTCCATCATTTTCAGTTGCTCATGATGGTGAATTACCGGCCAGAGATTGGCGCGCAGACACTGCTGCAACTGAGAAGTGGATTGATGCCCTTGCAACACTAACACGGGTTTAGCTGGCTCGTGTTCGCGCACTGCTAGTCCCTCTGCCACATTGGCCACTGCAAAAGCTTCTGAATCGGTCAGAGCCGTGATAACTCTCTTACAACCATGCCCATAAGCATCTGACTTTAAAACGCTGAATATTTTTTTATCGGGAGCGGCCATTCGCGCACGGTCAAGATTATGTCGTACCGCTGCAAGGTCGATGTGAATTTTGACGTGGCGATTATCCCTGTCGCAGAACGTCATCAGGGCTACTCATCAAAGTCTTGAACACCGCCATAGTGTTCACTGGCGTAATTATCAAAGCGTGTCCACATACCATTGAACGTTAGCCTGATCATTCCGGTTGGTCCATTTCTTTGCTTACGGATCAAAATTTCCGCAGTTCCCTTATCGGGTGATTCTGGATTATACACCTCATCACGGTATACAAAGGCAATCAAGTCAGCGTCCTGCTCGATAGCACCCGATTCACGCAGATCAGACATTATCGGCCGACGATCAGGCCGTTGCTCCAAGCTTCGATTTAACTGCGATAGCGCTATCACCGGAACAGTCAATTCTTTGGCGAGCGCTTTAAGTGAACGAGAAATCTCTGAGATCTCAGTGGCTCGATTCTCAGTACGGTTACCTGTCTGCATTAGCTGAAGGTAGTCAATCACCACAAGCGCTATTCCACCTTGCTCCCGTGCTAGCCGCCGACAACGCGCCCGTACTTCGGTAGGCGACATCGCCGGAGTTTCATCGATAAAAATACGGCTATGCTGATGAAGAATGTTGGTGGCCGACGTAATACGCGCCCAGTCAGCATCATTCAATTGCCCGTTTCGAACGCGATTGAGTTCAATTTTACTTAAACTGGCGATCATTCGCATACACAGTTGCTCACCGGGCATTTCCATACTGAACATGGCCACCGGCAATTCCTGACTTAGCGCCACATTTTCCACAATATTCATTGCAAAAGACGTCTTACCCATCGAAGGTCGACCGGCAAGGATAATAAGATCCGATTTCTGGAATCCAGAGGTCAGACCATCAAGATCTTTATAGCCTGTAGAGATACCAGTCAACGCCGACGGGTTAGAACCTAGCTCTTCCAGCTTAGCTTTAGTCAGCTGCATGATATCGCCAACTTTGGTCAGTCCGGCAACTGAGCGACTGGTTTGATCGGCGATGGCGAACATTTGAGACTCTGCAGAGTCAAGAATGTCAGCCACTCCCATCCCGTCCGGACGGAAAGCAAGGTCAGCGACAGAGTTACAGGTTGAGATCAGCTGCCGAAGTACCGAACGCTCACGAACAATTTTCGCATAGGCCACCACGTTAGAAGCACTTGGTGTTTGCTCTGCCAGCTCAACCAGATACCCCAACCCGCCTGTCTCAGCCAGGTCACCAGCACTTTCTATTCGTTCGGAAACAGTGACTGCATCACGAGGTGCATTTTTTTCAGACAGATGTTCAATGGCGCGGAAGATAAGACGATGATCATTTCGGTAAAAGTCTTCCTCAATGATAACATCAGCCACCTTATCCCAGGATTCCGCGTTAAGAATGAGAGCGCCCAGTACTGATCGTTCCGCTTCGATTGAATGCGGAGGCAATCGAATGGATGCAGAATCGTGTTCACTCGGGTATTGAGATGCCAATCGGGGGGCCAGTGTGCGCGGTACGGCCGCTTATATTACCGAATTTCGCCACTGCCCGACTACTTATCTACTGCTAAAGTATTACTAGCAACGCAAGGAATGTTAGATAGTAAAACACCCGCTAGCAAGACCGGGCGTTAGCCAATGTGGCAGATCGGCAAGAACGCGATCTGCAAGCCGCAAAGCGAGCCGACTATTTGGCCTTAGCACGCTTCAGCGGCAGTAAATTTCTGCCGGAAGCAAAGGCCGGCAAGGGCACTTGCCAGCCTAACGTAAAGGAAAAACTACTCCTCTTCACCTTCGACAACCACCTTTACAGTGACGTTTACTTCAGGGTGAATGTGAAGCACGATTTCGTGCTCACCGGTATTTCGCAACGGGCCTTCAGGCAGTCGCAATTCACGTTTTTCAACAGCTTTGTTTGCCGCAACAAACGCTGCTGCGATTTCGTCACCACCTACTGACCCGAACAACTTACCTTCATTACCGGCTCTTGCGAGTACGGTGACAGTAGCCCCTTCTAAGGCAGCAGCACGCTGCTTTGCAGATTCCAGCAGTGAAGACTGCTGAGCTTCATATTCGGCGCGACGCGTTTCAAACTCTTCTAAGTTTGTTTTAGTTGCCATTTGAGCTTTGCCTAGCGGCAACAGGAAGTTGCGAGCGAATCCTGGCTTCACATCAACCAAATCCCCCAAACTGCCCACATTACTAATTTTCTCAAGCAAGATGACTTGCATATTCTTTCACCTGTTAAGTTTGCCCGTCATCACGGGTTTTGTTTGAAACTTTTTCTCTAAAATCGAACCAAGCATCAGTGATTCCCACAATCCCTGTAAAAAGCAAGGACTCCGGCATCATCAACGTTAGCAACATATAACCGCCAATTAACCAGCCTCTCGCAAGGTTCCGCTTTGCAACCAGCGCATGCATTACTGCTAACCCTTGAAGCACAAAAACAGCGAAAACCAAAATTCCCAAGCTGTAGAACAACTGAAATCTTGTAACAACTGCCGCCGCAAGTACTGCCAAGCCAACCAGGCTTGCGGCCTTACCAAACCGCAGTTGATGAAACTCTTTCTGCAACCCACCCGGATTAAACAAGCGCGCCTGCCATGCTCGGGCCAACAATAAGCTGGAAGCTGCAATCAAAAACAAAATTGCGCCATATAGACCCGTTACAAATTTACTTGCCGTTTCCAGCAACGCCAGCCTTTCGGCTGGCTCAAGACTCTGGAGTCTTGGCGGCAGCAGGTCCGGATTTTCTAATATTTTGCCAAACAACATTTGCCACGAAGCACCTGGATCCGGCACCACCATAAAGACCAGAACTATAACGATCGCCACCAACCCCGCTCCGGCTAAAATCGCCAGATTCAGGCTCACTGTGTCGCGTAATACCCACGCCATCACCACCACCGGCAACCACGATGACAACATTACCCCCGCCACCGCTAATGGCGGCAACGGTGAAAACAATGATATTGCCGTTGATAACAACAACGATAAGCCGACAGCTATACCACCGGCCACTGGACCTGATCGCATCCATATCAGCGCAACAATCGCACTGCTGACTACTACAAGAGGAGCCAGAATGGTTGATAACAACAGGGTACTGGACGCCACCAATGCTGCCTGCAGCGGCCCACGCAACGCATAATTTGCAAGCGCCTGAAACATTGGCCTGTTTATCTACTCTCTTTTAAGCAGCGATTTAGTGTTGATCGCTATAAGGCAATAACGCGAGAAAACGCGCGCGCTTAACTGCAGTGGCCAATTGACGCTGATAACGGGCACTGGTGCCGGTAATTCTGCTGGGGACAATTTTGCCTGTTTCGGTCACATAGGCTTTCAACAGCTCAAGATCTTTGTAATCAATGTGAGCAATGTTTTCTGCTGTAAAACGGCAGTATTTTTTACGTCTGAAAAAACGAGCCATGATTATTCTCCGGTGGTATCTGCGCTAGGTGCTTCTGAAGCTGT
>JALZUX010000250.1 GCA_023301405.1 Granulosicoccaceae bacterium
TATATGTTTGTCTAAGTATGTAGATGTAGTATCAGCAGTGCTAGCAAACACCACATCACCTATGAAATCAGCCACCGAGGCGGTTGTCCGGGAACAACGGTCTTGGGCTCTGACGTGAGATTTTGAGCTAGATATTTCGATCAATAGAGGCGAATAGTCATTCTTCTTTAACGAGATTGATCGCAATAGCTGGCCGAAAGACCGCGCCCGCAGTAGATCATAGTTCTCGAACAGTCACCTTTGTGACTTCCACACATAGATAAAAGCCACAAAGCTTGCACAAAACATAACGCCAGCTAACGGTATAGGTGTGCCATTATATAAAGCACTGATCAGCGCACCACTCAACGCGCCTACGGTCATTTCCGTCGCTTTCATCACTGACGACGCGGTACCACTTTGACGCTCAAAGAAATGTAAAAAATTGGTTTGAGCGTTGCCACTAATAAGACCAAGTGAGCTTATCACTAACAGAACGCAAGCCATCACCCAGAGTGACGGGCTATCTGTAAACAGCGCAGCGATCAGTAACAAGCTTGTACTCACCATAGTCAGGCGAACACCCCAACCAAATACTAGCTTCGAATCATAGCGCCGTAACAAGTAAGCATTGGCACGATTCGCAAGCATCAAGCAGACAACAAAAGCGGAAAAAATCATTGGAAATACTACAGCGGAAACACCTAGATATTCATTTAACAAGAACGCCGCTTGCGTTAAGTAGCTCAGAAAAATAGCACTGGAACAAACAGACGCAACAAAATAGGGGCGCGCTTGTTGTTGGCAAAAGATAAACCGATAATCTTTCAACACCTTAGTTACTGAAAACGCTGGCAATGCTATTGACTTATCGCGACTCTCAGGCAAAAACACCTTGGCAAGTAATACCAATACAGCCGCGTAAAACGCTAGAAATCCAAAGATGGATCGCCATCCCCAGAAGGCCAATAACACTGAACCAACAACCGGCGCCAATAACGGAGCTGCCATCATGATAAACGCTACCGTAGTCATCACTTTAGCCGCTTGCTGACGCTCAAAGCGGTCACGTACTATTGCCGGCACTATCACGGTAGTGATGCCACCGCCAAACGCTTGAACAAATCGAAGCGCGAGTAACCCTTCAAAGCTATCACTAAGCGTCATCACTACGCTTGCCAGCGTAAACATCGCAAGCCCTAGAACACCCATTGTGCGCCTACCGTAGTGGTCACTCAATGGTCCACCCACCAGACTGCCTAACGCGTAACCAATAAAGAAACTACTAATTGTCAGTTCGAGGTGGTGCAGGCTGTAGCCCAGATCATCAGCCATGATCGCCAACGCAGGCAGATAGGCGTCGATGGCAAAAGGAATCACGGAAATAATCGCAGCCAGCATGAAGCTCAGCTGGGCGGTGTTTAGGGCTCTGGGCAAGAGGGGGGCTCGTCGACTAATTGCAGAGGTACTGTAGCCCAGTACTTGGCATGCAATCAAATACATGTTATGCATGTTGCTTATGAATGAAACCGATTATTTATCACTGGACGGCAAGAGCCTGAAGTTGCTGCAACTGATATACCGCACGGGCTCGGTCAGTGCGGCGGCAGTCCAACTGGGCGTCAATCAGTCCACAGTAAGCCATAACCTTGAGCGTTTGAGACGATTACTGAATGATCAATTGTTTATCAAAAGCGGACGAGGTGTGGTCGCTAGTGCCAAGGTGGAAGCGATGCAAGACGCCATCGAGGAGGTTTTGGCCGGCCTTGAGCGCGTAGCGAACCCGCAGCCATTTGACCCACAGAGTTGTCAACGCGAGTTTACGCTAGCGGCAAACGACTTTGAACACGATATTGTCGTGCCAAGGCTGTTTCGCCTTTTGGCGCAAGAAGCGCCACTAGCGCAACTACGCACAATAATTTCGCAGACCGCTGATTTTGATCCTTTATATGCTTCACAGATTGATGTGGTCTTGACACCGCTAAAACCTCCTGCCAGCACAGGCCTAGTGTCGCAACATTTGTTAAGCGAAACCTTTGCGCTGTATTACGACTCCTCAGTGCGAGACGCGCCTTTAGATTTACCATCGTTTATACGTTCTAAGCATGCGAGGGTGAAATTTGAAAATGGCCCCTCCGCGGGCATGATTGACAAAGGCCTGGCCGCACTGGGTGAGAGTCGCCATATCGCCTATACCGCACCTAACTTTGCAGCCCTGGGTGCGGTGATGCGAGATAGTGATTTAGTAGCGGTGTGCCCTTCACGGCTGGCGCATGGCTCAATGTACGGACTAAGCATTTGTGCTCTACCGATCACTCTCGACCCTATCGACTTTAAGATGATCTGGCACGTTAAATACCGCCAATCGGCAGAGCATATTTGGTTTAGAGGGCTGATAAAATCTGTGATTGAAGATCTCTAGTTGTCTCTACACCAGAGCTTCAACTATTATATAAAATCCCACAGACGAAACGTAGAGTTAATGCGCGGCGTTATCGCCTTGTTCTCTTCTTTGAATGTAAGTCACCCTTGGGAATCCCTACCTAAAAGGTATCTACCAAATCGCGCCCCACCCCACCACCAAACATTAACAATGCATACCCCTGTAACGGCTCAGGGGCCTTACAAAACTAACCCGAACCCTTCGCCTCTTGCACAAGACTTACACTCTCTTCAGCCATTAATTCAGCCTCTAGTAGATGAAGATACTCATTGGTTCTTTCGAAGGCTTCATTAAAGGCAAGAATCATTTCGTGTGAATCCTCGAACTTTGCATTGAAGAGGTTCACTCCAATTTCATGCATTATTCGATGGGGTTCTTCTATCGCTTGAAAATTTGGACGATCCGATAACTGTTGTCCTATGCCAAAATACCATTGGCCAAGGCGCGTTTCTTTTGGCTCAAAAAAAATGTCAGGATTAGCAACGGAAGGCATATGCAGGTCCGTGCTTTCATTGGCATAGAGTGCAGCGTCTAAAACCGACTTTCGAAAATATACATTGTTCATGTGGGCATGATAAATCATCCCCAATTGTGAAGACGGATAACGTGGCTTACTTTTCACAAACGTCTTAAACTCATCAAAATGCAGTGGCTTACTTATCCAATAGCCTTGTGCCTCTAAGCATCCCGCATAAGCCAAAAACTGGTAGGCATTTCTATCTTCAATGCCTTCAGCGACCACATCCATTCGTAGTGTTCTGGCCATATTAATAACCATGTTCACTATGTTTAGGTTTTTGGTTGATTTTGCCATGCGACCAATAACGCCTTGGTCAACTTTTAGCGCTGAAAACGGCAATTGGCCCAACAAATCAATAGACGAATACCCCGTTCCAAAGTCATCCATAACTAACTTAAATCCCAAATCAGTGACATGATGAAGGCGTGATAAAATATCATTTTGATTGCCCAATGTTGCCGTCTCAGTGAGTTCTATTTGTATATCGTGGCAAGATATTTCTTTTTGGTCGAGAGCCTCTTGAAGAATATCTATAATCAAATTGGTTTTATAATCCAGCGGGGATGTATTAACTGCCAAGCTTCCTTCAAAACCCTCCCCTCGCAAATCTTTTATCGCTTTGATTGCCATCGAAATAATTTGAGCTGTAATTTCAGTGATTAGCCCTGCTTTCTCCGCAAGGGGAATAAAATCATCAGGAGAGATAAATCCTTCATCAGGGTGATTCCACCGAATAAGGCATTCTGCCCCTGAAACACACCCTTTTAAAAAATTAACTTTAGGCTGGTATTGCAATTCAAATTCTTGATTCGCGAGTGCGCGCTCTATATCTTGCGTGTTCACTTTCATGCTTTTCTATCACTATTCATCAGGCTAGGAGTCATTGCTTCATTTATCCGTACTACTTCATAGACAATTCGGTGTAGCTCTACACGACAACGGAGCGTTACTCATTGGTGTCAGTGACTAGAGCAACGAACCGCTTTTGCGGACCGCTAGCCTACGCTTGGCAATAGCTCATGACTTTCACCACTATTGCTTGATCCATTGAAATTTCTGTGCCAGTTAAAGACAACATAACCGGAGCTATGG
>JALZUX010000251.1 GCA_023301405.1 Granulosicoccaceae bacterium
CTGCGGGCGCGGTCTTTTGGCCAGCTATTACGATCAATATCGTTAAAGAAGAACAACTATTCGCCTCTATTGATCGAAATATCTGACTCAAAATCTCACGCCCTCGCAACGACCCTAGTTCCCGGACAGGCTCCTAGTCTGCTTGCGCCAAAACGCATTTATTGCGCGGTATTCTTTCTTAAATCACTATTATTTACCAGCTAACTTTCATACACTCACAACAAGCAATTAAATAAGTCTTTTAAGATATGACACCTAAACTCAGTAACGTCAATATTGTTTCAGAATCAGTTCTGATTACACCACGTGAACTTCGCGAATCCTTACCGCGCACCGACACCGCCACCAAAAACGTTGAGTCATCTCGACGCGTCGTTGAGGCTATTCTGGAACGACGTGACCCCCGATTACTGGTGGTCGCAGGTCCCTGCTCTATTCATGATATTGAAGCCGCAAAAGACTATGCCCACCGCCTGAAAAAACTGCACGACCAATACTCTGATTCGCTCTACATCGTAATGCGTGTCTACTTTGAGAAACCACGTACCACAGTCGGCTGGAAAGGATTCATCAACGACCCCGATTTGAATGACTCCTTCCACATCGAGAAAGGCCTGCGCCAGGCGCGAGAACTACTGGCCTGGTTGGCTGAATTGGGCCTACCGGCGGGCACCGAAGCACTGGATCCCATCAGTCCGCAGTACTTGTCAGATCTATTTGCCTGGACCGCCATTGGCGCCAGAACATCAGAGTCACAAACTCATCGCGAAATGTCTAGCGGATTGTCGACACCAGTGGGGTTTAAAAATGGTACCGACGGCAGCCTTGACATAGCCATTAATGCGATGAAATCAGCCTCTTCACCGCACCGTTTTTTAGGCATTAACAGTGATGGCCAGGTCACCCGGCTTGAAACACGCGGCAATGCATTTGGTCATATTATTCTGCGCGGCGGCTCTGAGCCTAACTACGACTCAGTCTCCGTAGCACTTGCTGAGCAGGCACTCAGTAAAGCTAAACTGGCTAACAATCTGGTGGTAGATTGCAGTCACGCCAATTCTCATAAAAACTATGAACTACAACCACTAGTTGCCGACAACGTGTGTAAACAGATCATCGAAGGTAACCGCTCTATTGTAGGCATTATGCTTGAGAGCCACATTGATAAAGGCAATCAAAAACTCGGCTCTGATTTATCGGCACTGAAATACGGCGTATCTATTACCGACGAATGCATCGACTGGCCAACAACTGAAACTCTTTTTGAGAGCATGGCCACACAGCTTAAAAAGCCCCTCACCGACCGTATTGACGCCTAACACAAGATAAAAAATCCCATGGACAAAAGCGATCAACACAACTATTTCAGGGATTACATTCGTACTCGCGTACGAACCATTCCTGACTGGCCGATAGACGGCGTTCAGTTCCGCGACATCACTCCCTTAATGCAAAACCCTGCCACCTTTCGACGTCTCGTTGATTGCTTTGTGCACCGCTACTACGACCACGATATCGACGTTCTCGCCTGCATAGATGCCCGCGGATTTATCATCGGTGGTGCACTCGCGTATGAACTAAGCACAAGCATGGTGCCGATTCGAAAACGCGGTAAACTACCGTTTGAGACCGTCTGTGAATCCTATGAACTTGAGTACGGAACTGCCGAGGTCGAGCTCCACAAAGACGCAATCAGTAAGGGCCAAAAGGTTCTACTGCTTGATGACCTTATCGCCACTGGCGGCACTATGCTAGCTGCTGCTGCACTTATTAATCGTCTTGGTGGTGAAATTGTCGAAGCCGCAGCCATCATTGATCTGCCCGATTTAGGCGGTTCAGCTAAATTGAAAAAAAGCGCTATCGACGTTTTCAGTATCTGCGAATTCGAAGGAGAGTAAATATGTCTTTGAGCACCAGAGAAAACTTTTTTGTCTCATGGGAAGAGCTACACCGCGACACAAGGAAACTAGCTCAGCGACTGTTACCGGCAGACCAATGGACCGGCGCTATCGCAATCACGCGCGGTGGCATGGTGCCAGCAGCCATTATTGCCCGGGAACTCAACATTCGCCTGATCGATACCATCTGTATTAAAACCTACGATGTACGTGAACAAGGCGAAAGTGAAATAATTAAACACTGTGCGACTGATGGCAAAGGAATGCTGTTGATCGATGACCTAGTCGACACCGGAAAAACCGCTCGAGCGGTCAAAGCGGTAGTTCCCTATGCTCGTTTCGTCACCGTGTACGCTAAACCGGAAGGCCTTAAGGAAGTCGATGACTACATTAAAGAAGTGCCGCAAGACACATGGATCAACTTCCCCTGGGATATGGAGCTTAACTACTCAAGCCCAATCGTTGATCGCTAAATAGCCAAAAATGCCGAGGACAAGGAACCCGTTCTCAGACCGGCTCCTACGCGCCCCCAAACAACAATTTCATCATTACAAATACAATCATTCCGGCAACAATTGTGTAGAGCAAATGCTTGCTCTTCCAAGCCACCAACCCCGCCACAAGACTACCCACCAGCGCCGGGTTAGCCATTGATACAAACCATTGACCATCGACAGTAACAACCATCGGTGCCGATAGCGCAGACAGAACCGCCACCGGCACAAATCGCAGCGCCCGCATCAAGTGTGGTGGCATGTTAGTCCGGCCAAGCAACGCCAATACCGGATACCGCACACCAAAAGTGACAGCAGTCATTCCAGCAATTAGAAGAAACTCTTTCATTGATCAGTCTCTGCTGATTGCTGGGACATCATGCATGTCTCTAGCGAATATCCGGCTGCAATAGCGACCAATGACGCTACTATCAGTCCCAGATTATGTGGAAGATCCCGGCCCAGCAACCCCACCGCTACAGCAACAATTGCAGTGGCCAACATGGGGCGATCAGTTATCAAAGGCACTACGATTCCGATAAAAGTCACGATCATCGCGAACTCCAGCCCCCACTCAGACAACCCTTGTAAATTACCACCGGCATAGATACCAATCAACGTACAGACTTGCCAGTTGCCGTACATCGCCAACGCCGAACCCAGGTAGTACCAGCGATTGTTGTCACCCATCTCTCCACTACTGAACCGCTTGATCACTACAGCAAAGGTTTCATCGGTGAGAAAAAAACCCAGTGGCAACAACCAGCGCTGCGGCAGGTGACCCACGTAAGGTGCAAGAGAGGCAGAATATAGCGCATGCCGAACATTGACGATTAACGTCGTCAGCACAATAACAACAACCCCCACGCCTTGAGACAACAGCGTGGCAGCAACAAACTGAGATGATCCTGCAAATACAAACAGCGACATACTTATGGTGCCGATCAGCGACAAGCCGGCACTTATTGCAAGCGCACCAAACAGAATACCAAATGGTATGGCACCGATGATCATGGGAATAGTATCGCGTGCACCCAGCATAAATGCGGTGCGGCGAGAAGAACTGTGGGTGGACATTCGATTCACTGCAGGAACAAACAGTCGCTATGGAAACAGAAACCGTGTCAAACGTAAACCAATAATAAAGTTACTACTAGAGCGAAGACTGGTCAGAACAGACCAGTCCCGCTGATTCGCTGTGCAGACTAAGGAGCCTGCCAAAGAACCTTACCGCACTGGCATCGCTACTATTGCAGTAAAAAACGATGCACGAAGGCTATAATCAAGGGCCTTTATGTACCGCGTGAATCACTGTATCGTTTTCAAAATAGACCCTGAATGAAGAATACTCCCAGCTGCTTATTGCGGGCGTGCCCACCGCTCTATAACGTTGCACCGGCTCACCAAAACGTTTTAAAATTTCAATGTTACTCTCACCGCGCTGCGGCGATGAAGCCGCCTGAGTCACATCCAGACCACCATCCGGCAGGCTAATTATCTCGGCTACAGAAGCCGAAGATCCCAAAACAAAACCCGTCAGGCAAATTGCGCGCATCAGTCTGAAATTGATCATAGTGTTATTTTTCTTCTTGTTTAATACCCCAAGGTGATCGTCCTAACTCGGCAATTCTTTAGCGGACAGATCTCGTAATAGCCGCCTAGCCTGCATAATTCATAGGGATTCGCCACTTAATCGATGTTGTCCTATTTACAATACAGCCACAACACGCCGCAACCCCAGCAGAATGCGATAAACTAAAATTCTCTACATTTGCTGACACTTCAACATGCTCAGGTTTTTCGTCGGACTTACACTGGCACAGGTAGCTGCCGCCCTGCTAATCACGCTTTATCCGGGCGCCATGAGTTTCGATAAATTGCTGCCACTCATCTTCATGATTCTGTTGTTATCAACGATCATCAGCCTGTGGTTCGGTACCGTTGCAAAGCATTTGAGCGACAATCGAGTCGCCACGTTAAAACAACAATTCGCAACAGAGCGTGAGAAGCTGAACGTTAACGCCCAACGCGCCAAGACCAAACTGGTTAAGAAAACCCAAAAAGAAATAGAGCTTCAAGCCCGTCGCACAAACACCAAAGCCAATATCAAAGTAGGCACAGCTATCGCGGTGGCTGCCGGCTTTGGTTTATTTATGATGTTCACCCAGTTTGTGACTCTGGGCCTACTCACATTAACGACAGCCGGCGGCGTTGTTGGCGGCTACCTGGCGCGTTCACGTAGACCGGAGACTCTCGATTCACCGCAATACAAACTCATTGAAGCTGAAGAAATTGAAAGCGAGGAAATCAAAACACTACCAACACCTGAGGCTGAACTTCAGGATACCGAGTCAGCTGTAATAGACATCAGCGATACAACACAACACGCTGACGTAAAAACTGACGATAAAACCTGATTCATTATCCAGCTTCAAACAAACTTTTAACCCACGAAACACCCTCCGGGTAATGATCAAGATCCAATACAAACTCCTGACCTCGCGCTGCTGATCTTAATTCAACCCTGCTCTTATCTTTTAAGTAAGCCCATCGATTTAAATCAGTGTGATAACTCAATACGCTATCACGTCCTTGAGGATGCATCCAGCTCGGTAAATGCCAAACCGATCGACTGCTATTTTCTGCGGTAAGACAACGCACCTGATGGAAACTGCTAAAGAGACCTGCACCGCCACGACCTCGTTTTAACGATAGATTTTTACGACCACTATAAATAGTATTAGCACCGCTAAACTCACCATAACAATGAGGATGGTAGCTTAGCGCCTGAAGCGATACATCACTGGCAATGTGCTCAACTGGAATCACCTTTTTGATTTGCAACCAACCATAAATCACATGCCGATCCGGAGCGCCGGGCACATAACGCCAGCGCCTTTTAAAAACCTCAACTTCACGGAACCACCCGAAAAATAAAAACAGATCTCCCGGCCCAACATCAAAACTTGCAAGATGACTTTGCGCCGCTCCACACTGGCCAAATAGCGGCTTGAAATTGTAATCGCGGTTAATGGCGTTGGCACTTATATCAGGATCAAGATGTACTGCATGACTGCCGCTGATTCGGCCTTTGCTAAGCTGCTTAACCAAGGCTCCCATCTTTACCGGACCATTAAGATCACGATAGCGAATCTG
The DNA here is from genome assembly GCA_023301405.1 of Granulosicoccaceae bacterium. Lineage (GTDB taxonomy): Bacteria > Pseudomonadota > Gammaproteobacteria > Granulosicoccales > Granulosicoccaceae. The sequence goes on from JALZUX010000251.1 coordinate 5,549, forward strand.
TGATCGCTTATCAGGTATCGCAACCGACAACAGCGACCCATCGGGGAAGATCGGACTGGCAAAACCGCCGGCGCTACTATCAACACCCTTTCGACTCAAAATTAATTTCATAGCTGCACGTTGGTTTGATGGATATAGATTTAGAAACTATTCAGAGCACACCTGTCACGTCCGTGGGCGGTGTCGTTGGTGCTAAAATACCGAGGGCACTTGCGCAAACACTTACTCCTCACTATTGTTTTAACCAAGCTCGACAGACACAGCCTAAATGGTCAAAAAACCTATAAATATAAGACGAAGATGAATTATTTAGAATAAGTTAGCTGAATAAACACTAGATTTATAGCATTCGAAACATACCAATTTACTCATGCTTCAAGACCAGTCAACACTATCGGTTGCACGCCATAAGTACCAAGCTGCAACAGTTCGATAAGGCTTCCAGACTTCAGACGCTTCAAGCAACATTTTAGCGCTTAGCATATCATCGAGACCATACGCCATCATGTGCCCCTTACGCACACCAAGGTCTGTGGCAGGAAAAATATCAGAACGGCCCAGATTAAAGATCATCAGCATTTCCACACTCCACACGCCAATACCTTTAACCTGTGTCAGGCAATCGACTAACTCATGGTCACTCATTGCGATCAGTATTTCGTCACCGGGAATATCACCACACTGAATTTTTTCACCCAAATCAAGAATTGATGCAACCTTGGTGCGTGAAAATCCTATCTCGCGAAGTTTGACCTCACCCAATAATTTGACACTCAACGGACACACATTACCGGCACAAGCATCGACCAAACGACCGTAGATTGCTGCTGCAGATTTCGTGGACAACATTTGATATACAATCGCCCGCGCCAGCGATTGATAAAAGCTTAACTCCGATTCACTGCGAACTTCAGTAGGCCCGACTTTTTTCATTAAAATAGCCATGCGCTTGTCCACTTTACGCAAATGTTTTTGCGCTGTGACAAATGAATAATTGCAGGATTTTTCAACCATTGTGCTTTTCTCCCGATATCGCGTGCACTGCCACCTTCGAGCAGCGCAAATGCTCTAGTAGAATTAAGTAATTGTTAAAATTGCTATATTTAAGATAAATGCGGCTTCGGTGATGATTGGCTTTCATATCGCAAGCACTAGCGCATAGGTGTAGACTTTGCGTTGGGAGTCATTACTGAACTCTCTATTCACTGCATTGTTGTTAAAGTACACTAGCACGGTCGATAACTTCATTACTAGCATCCGGTATTTAACCAATGACTATGGTTGTTATTGCGGGTATAACAACCTTCAACCCGGCCACGACCTGTGACACGTCCACGCCGGTATAAAAAAACGGGACGACCGTTTTAGCTTCAATCACCATTAATAAAACAACATCTGTGGTTACTACTCCGTTGACTCCTTTCAAGATAAATAAATTTGCAGAATCAGTTGAAGATACTGATCTGGCTCGCTGGCTTGAGAAACTGATGCCTGCCGTTAACAGTCGCATTGCACCCGACAGCCAACGCAACTTTCCGCGCTGGCTACAAGCGCTTAGCGGTCTGCCTGCCACAGACACCGACTCAGTTGACCTTCAACAGGATTTCCTCACAACAGCGCCAGCCAAACCACTGTCTTGCGCAGAACAAAATGTGATCCACCAGAGCCTTATGGGACTACACCCATGGCGCAAAGGGCCTTTTAACCTGCACGGAGTTTTCATTGATACGGAGTGGCGTTGCGACAAAAAATGGGCACGCCTGGCCCCGCATATTAACCTTCAAGGCCGCAAGGTACTGGATGTCGGGTGTGGTAATGGTTACTACAGCTTGCGCATGCTAGGCGCAGGCGCGCAGACCGTCGTAGGCCTTGATACCAGCTTGCTTTACTGCACTCAGTTTCAGGCGGTGACACACTTTACCAACAACTATAACGCCTGTGTTCTGCCAATTGGGGTTGAGGCACTGGAGGAACATCAACATCAATTCGACACGGTCTTCTCGATGGGGGTTTTGTATCACCGCCGGCAACCAGTAGATCATCTGCAACTTTTGCACACCTGCCTGGCCGACGCCGGAGAGCTTGTATTAGAGACCTTGATCATCGATGGCGATGACCCGACAGAGCTTATTCCTGAAAATCGCTACGCCAATATGCGAAATGTCTGGTCCTTGCCGACCGTATCGCTACTGCTGCAGCAACTGAGCAGCGCCGGTTTTAGCTCATCCAGGTGCATTGATGTGACCCAAACCACCACCCAAGAGCAGCGCCCTACGGACTGGATGACCTTTCATTCCTTGCAACATGCGCTCGATCCTAGCGATTCGAACATCACAATAGAAGGCCATCCAGCGCCTCTTCGAGCCATTATAATTGCGCAAAAGTAGCTTTTTCACGCCAAACGACTGTTTTCAACGCAATGCGGCATAAATATTGTGGGTTCGCCTGATCAGACACTGCAAATTTTTAAATGGTGTGCAATAATTCGCGCCGCGCAAGCCGAGCTATTTAGTGTAACTATCATGCGAAAAATAGATTGAATTCGTCAAATTTTGTCAGGCCACGGAAGTAAGCCCAATGGACTTCTCCTGTAACTCGAAAACGTTCCGGCGTTGTTCGCGATGGAAAAAAACAGAATCTAGTGGTGACTTGTCATCCCTCGGCCCTCTGGCCAACGGCACCAAGCAAGACGTCGACGGGCAGACTTTCATTTTCTTCGATGATTACTGGATCAGATACTACGAGCCTCCGGCCGATACCTTGGAGGCCCGAAAAAACCTGATCGAATCATTGACCCGACGCACTTTCCACCACACGGAACACGGCATCAACACTCCGGGACACGCACTGGAAGGAGCTCGGGCGGCGCATGATCGCGAGACTGATCCCCACAAAAAGCGCGTGAATGCAGCAATGCTCGCCGGAGCGCTTTTTAATCGGGCCACAGACATCTTCAGAACCGTGGTTGATTTTGGATCCAAAGGAGTACACATCAGCCGTGACAACGAACTCATGCGGGAATGTGGTCAGTGCTTTAAAGAGGCTTTGGATTTAGGCACGCAAGTCAAACACTACAGCGGCCAGGAAGGTATTGACGAATTATGGGGCGAGCCATTCCGGGCTTTTTCGGTTCCGATTGAACAATTCTACGAGTCCCGCTTTATCAAAATTGCCCAAGCGATGAAAAACATCGACATGGTGGCAGACACCATGAAAGACGTGCTCGCTCCACTACCCTCATTTGATGGCGCAGACACGCTGATTGACTACTTTGCTACTGCAGCAAAGTATGAGTGCGAAACCATGCGACGTGACCTCGACAACAATTTTCTGATCTGGCCTGAGTTCGTTTCAGCCAGCGAGAGACTTGCCGAATTCCCCGGCCAACCCTACCAGGATCCACAAATGCCAGCCTGGATGCACAGCACTGGTACGAAGCTGCTATACGATTGTAAATCACTAATCGAATGGATTGCACTGGCACGTGTCCCCATGCAACTAAGTACTGAGCTATTCACAGATGAATGTGATCAATACAGAGCTGCCACTCAGCGCATTCCACGACCGGTTAAAAAAGCCACCTAGCCTGCCACTAGCGAACACTTCAGTACCGATTTAATACTCAGCACTGCGCGGGCAAGCCGCGGTTTTTTTATAAGCTAACGCCATCTATTCCCGCAGACATCAACAATTCAAACTGACCGTAATCACTGACAAAGCGGCTACCTGTTCAGTCTGAACCATCCACAGGGATGCCGCCGTCATTATAAAACCCGATCAACCACCTTCTCTACAGCTTATTCAAACCGCAGATGGTTCAAGCACGCTGCAAAATGAGCAACTGTCTGAGACTTATCATTCAAAATTTGGGGCGGTCACCGAGTCACTGGAAGTTTTTGTAAAAAACTCAGGCGTTTTACAGCGTATTCATAACAAGCAAGCGACACGCGTGCTAGAGATCGGCTTCGGCACAGGACTAAACTTTATCCTTACCGCGGGTCTGGCTAACCAACATCAAACCGTCATTGATTATGTGGCGATTGAATACAATCTGCCGCCTGCAGAATTAATCACCGGCTTACTGCAAAACAATGCGCCCCAGCACTCTACTCTGATAAACACTCTAGGAAAACTGATTGCTACTGAAACTTCAAGCGTGCCGTTCAGCTTTAACGAATTTATCACCCTGACACTGCGCTTGGAAAATGCATTACAGGCTGCGTTGCCCAAGGCGTCTTTTGATGCCATCTACCTAGACGCATTCAGCAGTAAAAATAACCCTGAATTATGGACCGCAAACTACTTACAGTCACTGCATGATGCACTGGACAACAACGGCATACTCACCACCTATAGTGTCAACCGGTCCTTCAAGGACGCATTAACTGAAGCAGGTTTCGACTGGAAAAAACACAAAGGACCACCAGGCAAACGAGAAGTTATTACCGCGCGACGCTACCCGCAACGCAACTGACGTTGTTACTGCGGCTTTAGTCAATACGCGGCCGTTAACGAGCAAGAAAGACCGACTACTTTGCCACCTCTACACCTTGTAGCCTTTTTGTCGCAATTGGTCCAAATAACGCGTTAAATTCGATTTTGCCGTTTTTTCAAACCGTTCTTTAAACCAAGCAGTGTTATAGAAATTTTTTCTACCGACCAGTTGCGTCATAAAACCAATTTGTTGCTGGTAGAAGCTGTCGTCATCTTGATAAGCTAATTCCCGGCGAACATTAAGCCCATCTTCAATAAACTGATCCCAGGGCCTGCCAAAACTGGACAGATCGATATCAAGCAGTATTTGCTGATCCGGGTCAGTTGGCCTGGACTTATGATCAGTTGTGATTACCTGATCGAATATTTTTTGACGCTGTTGATCCGACATGCAACCCTCAGAGACATCCATAAAATAGAGGGCGCTTAGCTTTTCATTCTCCACCGAGGGAAATTTATAAATTGAATCGTGAAACCAAATTGCAAGCTCGACGGTATCGGCACTCACGCATAGACCCTTCACCTGGTCAAACAAACTGAGACAGAACTCAATATGCGCCATTGTGTGGTAGTGGCGGCCCGATTCACTATAAAACTCTAGTAAATTATTGGCGATTTCAGAGCCTTTTACAGCCGTATCACTGTTACGCGCCCACAGCGCCACAAACCTTGAATGATGATCGACCAATGCAGATTGAATTGTCATATATTCTTCGCACAACTCACAAAGTTTCAAAATTACTGTGGGGCATATTACACTATGAGCAGACTCTAACCGCTGCCACGATCACGCGACGGCAAGAAGCTTGCAACATTGTGGAACTAAAAAGTTGGTTGAATTACAACAACCCAACTCGCGACCTGTATTGTAAGACTAAATGATCCGTGGCGGTAACACCGCATTAATACCGTATCATCGCTAACCTGCCCAGTAGTGGTTTGCAATAGTCAATTAAAACAATTACTTATTCCACCAAAGATTTAAGTAACGGAAATAAATAAATGAATGTAACGCTTTACGGTTCTGGCTACGTAGGACTGGTAACAGGCTCTCTGCTCGCAGATGTCGGAAATGACGTTTTATGTGTCGACATCGACGAGAAAAAGGTCGCTGACCTCAACAAGGGCATAATTCCAATCCATGAACCCGGCCTCGACGACATCATCAAACGCAACGTTGCTATCGGTAGACTTCAGTTCACCACCGATATGGACAAAGCAGTTAGTCACAGCGAAATGCAGTTCATTGCTGTTGGCACACCACCTGATGAAGACGGTTCCGC
>JALZUX010000252.1 GCA_023301405.1 Granulosicoccaceae bacterium
CCCTCGCAACGACCCTAGTTCCCGGACAGGCTCCTAGGCAACAGACATTACAATCGTTGCCTTTTTCTGATAATTCAGCAGTAAACGCGGCACTACAAAACGGCGATTCTGATCTTTCCTTTGGGCCGGGCGTCGACAGCGTTACAAATCGGCAGAACATTGCTTTTCTGGCCGCCCGATATGCAACAGAGCGGTTTCGTGGAATGAATCAAAGAGACGCACCAACGTCACCAGCGCTGAAAAATCGGCGGCAGATTGAAAAGGTTTATTCATCATAAAAACTGCAGTAGCCGCGTTCATGTCAAGCGACTGATCAAGCAGGCATTTGTAAATTTAAGAACCAATAGTTGTTCACCAGAAAAAGGCGAATAACCAATAATTTGGCCAATGAAACCCCCACCTTGTTGTATTACCTCACAGTTTTAAACATCCAAACATTTGCCGACCGGCAGAATTACTCCGTGAGCATACAATTTGCACGCCCTACGGTTACTGGTTTAATACAAAAATTTTCACGCATCCTGCTTTCGATCGCTTAACTTAACAACCGCTGGATATTTCCAAGAATGATCATGTCACCTAAATATTCGTTCTCATCTCGAGTTCTGTTCATCTCATTCTTGCTGCCACTGACACTAAAAGGCTGCTCCACTGCAGGCGGATTGTTTGGAGATGGTGATGACTACATTGACTACACCACCGACCATCTGAAGCAAGCAGAGCCCGAGATTGCGAGTGCCTTGACCGGCTTAGAATTCCGTGACCGCAACCAATTAGAATTCGATTTCTACGCATCAGCCGGGTTAGGGTTCAGCCAACTTCAACCAGACACCAGTACGGCGATAGGCTTTGATGTCGATGAGGAGTTCGGTGCCGCCGGTCAGTTCACACTCGGCCTGGATATCAACAAGCACTTTTCAGTGGAATTGCATTCTGCCGATCTTGGAAGTGCCGGCCTGTCTCCGTTTGGACGTATCAATTACCACCTCAACGGACTAAGCGCGCTCTATTACATAGGCGGAAATCGTCATAACTACGGACGCCACGGCTTCAATGGTTTTGCGCGACTTGGTGTGGCAAAGCTCGAAAACAGCACAAATGGCAACATCTCCTTTGAACGAGTCAACGACACTCAAGTGTTATTCGGTGCCGGGATGGAATACAACACTCGTTTCGGCATTGGTCTTCGTGCCGAAGCCATTGCCTTTGACACGGACGCACAATATGCTCAACTGGGAATAACGTACCGTTTCGGCAAGCAGAAACCGGCCCGCAAAGTGGCCATCGCCCCTGTAGCACCGCCAGCGGTGACGGTGGCTGCCGTTGAGCCTGAGCGTATATTTACTCCTAAGCCAGTGGCACGCGTTGAACCGGCACTGGCAGCGGCTCGTGCTCCGATAGACAACGATAACGATGGAATACCCAACACAATTGACCAATGTCGTGATACCGCTTCTAATATCACGGTAGATAACAAAGGCTGCGCCTTATTCTCGGGCACCTTGGAAGGCGTTAATTTCCCGTCAAATTCAGCCAAGCTCACGAACACGGCGACCTACATTCTGAACGGTGTCAGCCACACATTGGCACAGCACCCCGACACAAACATTCTGGTTATCGCCCATACCGACAGCAACGGTAACAGTGATCAAAATCAATTATTATCCGAAGAACGGGCCAAAACCGTGGTGAACTACCTAGCACGCAAGGGCATTCCGTACTCGCAGATGTCGGCTCGTGCTTATGGTGAAAGGAAACCCATCAGCACTAACTCCACAGCAGACGGGCGAGCGAGCAACAGACGTATAGAGTTGTTTGCAACAAACCGTCAGATAAAGCAAAAATAAGACACCACAAGCTCGTTTTCAGGGTTTTTAGCGATATTTGCTTACAACTTACTGTGGTAACACAGCGCTAGTCTGGAACTAGGGTTGATTGCGCCGCAATCTTTTGGCCTGCTAGGTCGATCAATCTCACCAAAGAAAGCAACTATTCGCCTTCTTTTGTCAATAATCTCTGCCCTAAAACCCCACCGCCCTCGCTACAACCCATTCCTTGGAACCTGCCTCGCCCGCCCGCCTTGCTTTCACGCCAAATTCTGCGCCCCGATCTGAAACATTGCTTGACGGGTGATTTAGTTAGATCGGCAAAAGACCCACACAATACCCAGGGAGCTCTGTAGCTCGCGGGCTAAAAGATCGCTTGCTGCGACACTTTGGAAAAAATTCAGTATCAATCTGTTAGTACTGTCGTCTCTTACTCTTTAGACTCTATTACGAAGCCTGTTATCAAATCAATGCGCACTACTAGACGAACCTTTCTCAATAGTAGATGTCACTCTGCGAGAACAAACAGAGACTTTACCTAGCGGGCTGCCGCTAAGTTACCAACACTACTTGTCACCCATGACGGTGCTGACGTGCCTGCACCGGCGAGTAGTCTAGAATTGTAAATAACTTCAGGGTAGTTATGCTAGATAAATACGTTGTACCTGCGATAAAACCATCGCTTAAGGGCGCAGCTCAATTTCTATTAGCTAGAAATATCACCGCAGATCAAGTAACCACGGTCGGATTTATAATCGGGCTAATAACGATACCTGCAGTTGCTATGGGGTATCCGTTAATCGCTATGTTTTTTTTACTGCTAAACCGCTTTGCAGACGGCATTGACGGTGAGCTAGCACGTTTAAGTCGCGCTACTGACGCTGGAGGATTTCTTGATATCACTCTGGACTTTATCTTTTACGCAGTGTTCCCACTCGGGTTTGCAATCGCAAACCCCGAACAAAACGCACTGCCCGCCGCCATCTTGATAGCGAGTTTCGTCGGTACTGGCTCCAGCTTTCTTTCGTTTTCCTCAATGGCTAGAAAACGAAATATTGACCATCCGGAGTTTGCCTATAAGGGATTTTATTATATCAACGGACTGGCGGAAGGGACGGAAACGATCATTTTTTTTACACTAATGTGTTTACTGCCCACACACTTCGCTACCATTGCATGGATTTTTGCAGCTGTTTGCGTAGTCACCACTATAAATCGTTTGGTTTTTGGCTACAAAACTCTCAAAGGTTAATGCAAAACAGTGCCCCATTGCCGCCAACTTGACTAAGCTATTTTTCGATTGTTAACCTGTCATTAATTTATAATGCGCCAGAAAAACAAACTGTGCATGCAGGTTGTTCATACGAAAGACCTTACGTATGCGAATCTCTATTCAACTTTGCTCTCAATAACTCACCGAAAGGCCATAACTTTCTGTCTTTGCAAAAACAATTGATAAAAATGACCTCACTGGAAATTCATTTTACCGGTAGCTTCAAAGTGTATTAAAAACACCGCGACTAATACACCGCAGTATCCAAATAGCTACTATTGAAACAGGTAACCGCATAATAAATAGCCAAATATCGCACACCCTCTTCTCTGAATATAACGATGTGCAGAACCACTGGTACACTGTTGCCAAATGAGTGTTTTTGATCCATTCACAAACTACGATTCGCTGAATTTATCAATGAAGACAATTTCGAAATTATCAAATATTTCAATATAGTTAGCGTGGCATGACAATAGCATTTCCCCATTCACCTAAAGGAGCAATTCTCTTGAATTTACTATGAGTCACCACGAGATTCTCAATTCTATCGAAGTCCCGGTTTGGATATTTGATGTCGAGCATTCCAATATTGCATGGGCAAATAAATGTGCCATCGAATTCTGGAATGCAAATTCACTGACGGAACTTCAGTCCCGTGACTTATCCAATGATATGTCAGACAACGTACACTTACGTCTACGACAATTCCTTACCGATTGTGATCAATCGCAACGCACAATCTATGACGAATGGACTATCTACCCAAACAACGTCCCTAAGACCATGCGAATGGCATTCTCGAAGTACTCCCTGAACGATGGCCGCGCCGCTTTACTAGTTCAGATCCTTGATAAAGAAATCGACGCAACACCAAGCGCATTGCACAGTATGCAGGCCTTGTTGCATACCTCGGCAATGATCAGCGTTTTTGATGCAAACCTTAATTTAATATATGCCAACCCCGCCGCACGAAATACCTTTGGCAAAAAAAACCTGACATTGTCCAGTTACATTGCCAATGATACAACGTTAACGAACATTCTCAAACGGTTTGAAGCAGAAGGGTCTTACAGCGGTGAACTGATCGTGAATACGCAGTTTGGCCAATGCTGGCACGCAGTAAATATTCAGACTAGCCCGAACCCGGTTAACGCTGGTCGAACATTTCTAATCAGCGCTACCGACGTTACAGAGAAACGCAGAGTCCAACAAGCCGCTATTGATCAAGCCTACACCGATCCACTCACTGATTTGCCAAACCGACCAGCATTAGTTGATGAAATTAAAAAACGAATAAGCAATCAACCCCACGATGCCTTTACGTTGATTTTTTTCAACATTGACCGCTTTAAACTAGTAAACGATACCCTTGGATACGCAATGGGTGATGCTTTACTAATTGGTTTGGCGAAACTGCTGAAACAGGTTGCCGGAAAAGATAATTTAGTCACCCGCTTAAACGGCGATGAGTTTGTATTGCTATTGAATTACACAGACCCCCGCAAGCTAGAGCAAACTGTCAGTAAAATATTGCGCCGGACTCACGTGCCAATGAAAATCGATGATTATCGATTAAGGTTATCACCACGCATTGGCGTCAGCACCTACCCCAAACACGGCAAAGACGACACCACACTGCTACAACATGCAGAAGTTGCGATGCACACAGCGAAGAAGCTTGCCTGTTGCTATAAATATTTCAACTTCGATATGGGACAAGCCAACAAAGACCGCCTGCTACTGGAAGCCGACCTTGTCGAAGCAATAGCGGCTGATCAGTTCGAGCTCTATTATCAACCCAAGGTCGATGCGAACAATTTCAACGTCGTTGAATTGGAAGCGCTTATAAGATGGCAGCACCCGACAAGGGGCTTGGTCAGCCCACTGGATTTCATTCCAATTGCTGAAGAAACCGGCATGATACTCGACATCGGTGAGTGGGTTATAAAGCAGGCAATGTATGATCAATCGCGTTGGGAAAAGCTAGGCTTCGAGATTTCGGTGGCGGTGAATATCTCGCCAAAGCAATTTACTTCACCGGATTTTCTTAATCGACTACGGACATCATTAGCAAATTCTGAATGTACGCCCCATCGGCTAAACGTAGAAATCACCGAGTCGTCACTGATAGGTGAAGAACAAAATGTTCAGTATATTTTAAATCAGTTAAGCGAAGACGGAATACGAATCTCAATTGATGACTTCGGCACCGGATACTCAAATCTGGTTAACCTGCACAAGTACCCGATTCATTGTCTTAAAATTGACCGGGCATTCCTTAAAGAAGACCACGACGTTGCCCTTCTAACAACAATTCTCCAAATGGGGAAAATCATGAACATGACCGTTGTTGCTGAAGGTGTAGAAACCGTCGAGCAAATTAACTGGCTAAGGGACCACCACTGCGACCAACTGCAGGGCTATTTTTTCAGTAAGCCCATTTCCTATGACGCAACGCTTGAATACTTGCGTAACTATCGCCACACAGACCAGAAAACCGCCATAGCCGCTTAACTCACTAGCGCCGTACGCTTGTTGTTGAAGTTCACTGACTCGACAATACTGTCGGCCAAATGAACTAACCGGACCATGCATCTACTTGCCTGCGTTGACGTAAACTCCCAACTGCCTCAACACTTAAGCCCGACAGAAGCTAGCCGCACAGCGCAACAAGCACACAGCTTTGCTCGCTATGTAAGCACTCATTGTGCGCTCAACCGCTAGCGTCCTTTATCTGGAAACTTGTCCGACACTAAAGATCCGTAGCAAGGGCGTTGCATTGCGA
>JALZUX010000253.1 GCA_023301405.1 Granulosicoccaceae bacterium
AAAACCGGTGTTCTGGGGTTTGATGGGGGCGATCTTTGGGCCTTTAGCACTTCCATTTGTTTTTGCTTCGCGGTCGCATTCCGCTTAACAAATAGTGGGTCCGGCTTAGCTTAGAAGCGTTTTTGTAAGAGAGTAGGGCGATGGTATTAATGTGGGAACGAAACTGGGTAATCACGGATCTGGTAAACAGAGTTTCCCTCAAGTTGCCGAAGTAAAGATAAAACTCCAGCTTCATTTTACGGTGCTGATTCAATCGTGCGCTCTCAGCGTAGATCCTCAATACCGAAAGTTTGATTTGTGGATTGGCCCCCGTCTGTTAAATTTATTTGAAGCCGGGCATAAGCAATCTGGGTAACCACAGCACGATGTCAGGGAAGCTAATGATCAGCAGTAAGATCAGCAGCATGGGGGCCAGTATGATGACCACATCTCGAAGCACTGAGACTACATTTACCTTTGCAATAGATGCTGAAATTAGCAGGCACAAACCGTAGGGCGGTGTCACAAGCCCGAAAGACAATGAAACGATGCCTATAATGGCAAACACCACTGGGTGTATGTCAGCGGCTGAAGCGACTGGAAACAAAACAGTACCCAGGATAATGATCGCGGGTATAGCGTCGATGAATAGGCCAAATAGCAGAAAGAAACCGGCAATGACTAATGAGGTTCCAAACTGTCCAAGCTGAAGTTCGGTCATTACTCCAACCATAAGCCTGGGTACGTTGTAAAAAGCCAGCATCCAACCAAATACAGAGGCGGTGCCGATTGCGAAAAGCGATATTGATGCAAAGCGCCCTGTCTCGTAAAGTATGCTAACAGTGTCTTTGACGTTGATGGTGCGATAAACAACGACCCCAAGAAAGAATGAATAAAAGGCCGCAATGATAGCGCTTTCTGTTGGTGTGACAATGCCGCCAACGATACCACCTATAACGAATATGGGTGTTAATAACGCTAAGCCAGCGCCCTTAAGTGCAGTCCAGAATTCAGCCGCGCTGGGCTTTCCGGTGGTTGGATAGTCGTAGACTTTTGCATACCCGTAGACTGTGCACATCAGTGCGCCGGCAATCATAAGGCCCGGTATGGCGCCGGCTAGAAACAGTGCTCCGACAGATATTGACATGACACCACCCCATACGATCATCAGGATACTAGGTGGAATGATAACTCCCATGACCGATGAGCAAGCAGTGATGGCGACGGTGAAGCGTGTATCAAACCCTTGCTTGGTCATCGCAGGGATAAGAATTTTACCGCAACCGGCAGCATCGGCAGTGGATGAACCGGATATGCCGGCGAATAGCATGGATACCATAACGTTCACATGGCCTAGACCGCCAGGAAGCCATCCGGTCATTACTGTGGCCAGCCTGATGAGTCGGTCAGTAATCTTGCCGCTATTCATCAAATTGGCTGCTAAAAGAAAAAAGGGTACTGCTAATAGGATAAATGACGTGTAGGAATTCAGCATCCTGTCCATAATCAGAAAAGGGGTGAGACGAATATCGAGTGCCACCAGTGGCATGGTGGCAATGCCAAGCGCAAAGGCAACGGGTACTCGAGCGATCACCAGTGTGATGAATCCACTCAACAGTACTAAACAGGCAACACCGGTCGAGATTATCATTGTGTTACCTGTCTGGAGCTAAACTTGTATTGTTGAACAACACGCCAGAGTTTGAATATTGAAAACGAAGCCCAACACACGCCAGCAAAAGGAACAGTGATATAAATAATCAGCATATTGATCTGTAGCATTACCGATGTTTGAATAGCACCAAACTTGGCGTAACCGATACCGTAATACGCAAATAACAGAGCGAACAGGCTGACAAACACCAGTACAAACCCGTCTTGTAATAACTTGCCAATAGGTGATTTTGCATCTGGTATAACGCGGACATCGAAATGTGTGTCTTCCCAGACGGCAATGATCGAGCCGAGCATCACCATCCAGACAAACAAGAAAGTTGATAGCTCTTCGGTCCAGAGGTATACCGGTATAATTCCGGTATAGCGTGCCAATACTTGCATTGTCACTGGAACAATCAGTGCAGCAACAAGGCACCCCACTGCTATACGTAGCAGTTGACAGAAACCTTCAAGTATTTTTTCAACCATCATCTTTTACTGTGTTGGAAAAAAGCTACGGGCATCAAGCAATGTAGAACGCGTAACTAATAAAAAAGGGTGTCCTTCCGCGAGCTTTGTGGGCCGCGGAAGGAAAAGTCCTAACTGTTGTAGTAGTAAAAGTACTGTTTACTTTGATCGAATCGATTTAAGTAAATCCTCTGCACCGAGTTCCGCGGCGTATGCATCCTGAACTGGTGTGACAAGATCCAACAGTTTGCTTCGATCAGCGAAATCATGTACTTCGATCTGGCCGGCAGTCTTCATTTGGTCAAGCTTCAAAGTATCTTCAGATGATTCAACTTCACGCCCGTAGTCGCCTGCTTCTTTACCGGCTTTCATGACAACTTCTTGCAGTTCAGGAGTTAGTTTGCGGAAGGTTTTACCGCTCATGATTATTGGCCGAACGGTAATTGAATGTTGAGTCAGTGTGATGTGTGGAGCCACTTCAAAGAATTTGAATTGCAGCAAGCTGGCAGATTCATTTTCAAGGCCGTCAACAACGCCTGTTTGGATAGCATTGTATACTTCAGAGTAGGCAATGGCAGACGGAGATGCGGTGATCGCCTCAAAGACTCTGGCCTGAATTGGAGCGCCCATGACGCGCATCTTGTGACCGCCAAGTTCTTCAAGGTTAGAGATTTTCTTGTTAGAGATTAGGTTTCGTGTGCCACCGCCGGCGTAACCAATGATGACTAGATCAGCTTTGTCGAGCAGTTCTTTCTCTAGTGGCTGCAATACATCTGAAGATAAAACGGCGTTCCAATGGTCTAGATCGCGGAATACAAAAGGCATATCCATTAGTGGCAACGATGGTGCGAATCTGGCCAGATTGGACGGCGCGATGATCGCGTAGTCGATAGCCACACCTTGAGTAAGGAAGTTTACATAGTCAGGCTCTATACCTAATTCACTGTTGCCGCGGAGGTCAAAGGTGACAGCATCAGCGGCTTGCTCGTTGACTAGTTCGCCAAATTTGATCAGAGTTTTGCTGTAGGCGTGGTCGTTGTCAAAAAGACTTGCCCCACGCAAAGTAAGGTCAGCAGCGCTGACGGTGGTGACGCCCATAGTGGCTATGCCCGCTGCGGCCGCAATTATCATCCGACGTTTAAGAGATTTAATCACTGTTCATCCTCCGTGGCTTCGATAAGAAGCATTAATTGAAATTTTTTATACACCTGTTTGCCAAACTGGCTGCGACGGAGCAGCTTGTTCAGCTGTATTTGCAGTATCAAACACTAGGCTGCCCTGCTAGCATACTAGTATGGTATTTTTGGTCAAGTCATTTGTTGCATGGATTGATGGAAGTGTTACATCATCGCCCGTAATGTCAATAAGGTGATTACGTAGTGGTGAGTTATTGGCAATTAAAACAATGGGCTACCTGTATTTTGTGGCATGTTCAAGGTGTGGCTTTGTTGCGATTCAGTGTGACACTGACATACGAGGGGCTTATGCTGTTTCTACCAAAGGTGAAGGTTCAAGTTTATGCCCTTTAAAATTATTGCCGCTGGAAATGCCGATTCTGATTTTGGCGCGATTGCCACTGGCCTAAATGTCGTCGATGCAACCACAACTGATATACAGACATTAGAAACGGCGATAGACCGTTATGCCGTAGTGATCCTTCCGGCCCAACAAATAACAGACGACCAGCAGTTTGCATTCTCTAGTAAGTTTGGCAATATGGAAAAAGCGACTGGTGATATCAATCAGGATGCCGGTCGCCGTCTTGCTTTGGATATCAATGATATCTCTAACCTTGATCAAAGTGGTGCTGTACTTGCACGTGACGACCGGGCGCGTCTATTTGGCCTGGGTAATATGTTGTGGCATTCGGATAGCTCTTTTAAACAGGTTCCTGCAAAATATTCAATGCTCTCAGCAAGGGTGATTCCTGAGGTAGGTGGAAATACACAGTTCGCGGATATGCGAGCGGCGTGGGATACGCTTGATACTGAATTACAATACGAATGCAAAGATCTGATCTGCGAGCACAGTCAGTTGTATTCACGAGGTATTCTAGGCTTTGATGGTTTTACCGACGCTGAAAGGCTTAAGTGGGCCCCGGTTAAGCAGCCATTAATTCGGCAGCACCCGGAAACAAAAGCGTATTCGTTGTTTTTATCATCACACATCGGCACTATTGTGGGGTGGCCGGTACCCGAAGCGCGGTTGCTTATTCGTGACCTTACAGAACACGCGACGCAACCGGCGTTTGTATTTTCACATCAATGGAAGCGGTGGGACTTAGTGATATGGGATAACCGTGTCACTATGCATCGGGCTCGCCGTTATGATCATACGCAGCCACGAGACTTGCATCGGACGACTGTGTCTGTTGATAAGTTACTATGAAAGGTTCCTGGTTGGTTCTTTTTAGTAATTCCGTTGATAAGACTAATGCCTGATATTAAACAATACCTCAATGGTTATGGCCCGGGCGTAATTGCGCAGGTAGAGCAGCTTGTCACTGAGAAGCGCTTAACCGACATGCTGAGGAAGCGTTACCCGGAGCCTCACGAATTATCTTCTAATAGAGCTTTGTATGATTATGTGTTGGACTTGAAAAACACTTATCTAAAAAAATCATCCCCGTTGAGTAAGGTTGTTTACGACGATAAAATTCATGTGATTAATCAGGCGCTAGGGCTGCATACGCAAATTTCAAGGGTTCAGGGGAATCGCCTGAGATCAAAAAATGAAATTCGAATTGGATCAGCGTTTAAGAAAATGCCGCTACCCATGCTGCGTATGATCTGTGTGCATGAACTGGCTCATCTAAAAGAAAAAGATCACGACAAGCCTTTTTATAAGTTGTGCCAGTACATGGAGCCCGATTATCATCAGTTGGAGTTTGATACGCGCTTGTATTTGACGCATCAAGACTACTTCGGGGACTTGTATCACTGACAGTAAATCAGTCACTCTCAAGTATAAGTGACACCGTGCTTTTATTGATTGGATGGCACTATTCAGAAGCACACCGATTGCGTCAGTGGGCGGTGTCTTGTGCTCAACTACTTTTGTATGTTGCGCGTGAACTTCTACCTATTCTGATTGATCCGCCAGGCACATCATGAGTAGTCAAAAAATCCCACATTCATAGGGGCATGATGGGTGGACTCCGCAAAACCGGCTGACTAGTTACGATTGGATAATCATAAGGTTTTCCGTGAACAATTCGACATGCGAAAATCTTACAATTGAAGTTGGTTATGATGGCGGCCAGGTCTACTGTTGATTGTATTACCATGATTTATCGATCATAACATCAGGGGCAGGTCTCTGAATCTATTGGGTAGCTTGCTAGCCAGTATAATTCTAGGAGCGGCAGGCGAATTGGAGCGAAATATCTAAGAATATATAGCTCGAAACATACATTCTGGTGTTAGCTCTAAAGTAGCAGTTTGTCTATTCACCATCAGACGAAACCAACCTATATCCGCTTGCTGTTTCACATCTTGCCTGATCAAGCTTGCCACGTGGCGGGTCACGCTTCTCGCTCGATCAGCGGCCTGTTTTACACTATTTTCGCCGTTTGGCCGCTGAGTAGCGAATCCCCATCAATAAGCAGGCTAGACGCTTTGGCCGGTTTAGTGGTTTCAAATAGCGTTCTCTCAGTAGTGCGTACTATTGGTAATTAACGCGACTTGAAGCACAGTCACATGGCAAGTTGTTTGCGTGCTTGGAGCATGGGTTGTGTTAGTACCATCTACAGGAAAAGTGGATCTATGGTGCTGTGAATGTTGGCTAACAAGTAACCAATTAAAGGCAGATCAGTGGAAAATTGAGTGTTACAAGCTGCGATGGCCACAACTACCTTCGTAGGTTGGTTACTAGAATCATAGTTGTAAATAATTCAAATAGGTAAAAC
>JALZUX010000254.1 GCA_023301405.1 Granulosicoccaceae bacterium
ATTTTAAATAAATGTGGTGCCATTTGATAAAGGCACCACGGTCAAGATTGTTCACTCAGGAGTTATTATCAATAAACTCTGACAACTGCGACTTAGACAAAGCACCTACCTTAGTGCCTTCTACTGAACCGTTTTTAAACAACATCAGCGTTGGGATTCCACGAATACCGTACTTCGGTGGTGTATTTGGATTATTGTCAATGTTGAGCTTTACGATTTTGACTTTATCACCGTATTCCTCCGCAATTTCATCAAGAAACGGAGCAATCATCTTACAGGGACCACACCATTCAGCCCAATAATCGACCAGTACTGGCTGCTCTGCTTGCAGAACCTCAGTATCAAAATTGTCATCGTTAACTTCTACTATATTTTCGTGCACTGGTTTCTTTCTCCTCGGCTAAACCGCCATTGTCTCTGATAATATAGTGCGATGAAATACTTTTTCAATGCGAAAATAGTACGAACGCAGCACAGTTACTGACCCAATTGCCGCCTTTACTTGGTGGTTTCGGCGTATTCCCACCTGCGCAAACACGACCAGGCCAGAATCAAGAAAAAACTATAAGCGATTGTTTTTATTGTTTTTTATCCATGCTAGCATTGACCATCCGACACCTTTTTACAATTGTGCATAAGGCCGACCGCAACCCCTATAAACGCTCGCCAGCTAAATAAGCTATCCTCAGCCTATGAAATCTAACTATCTGACGTCAGTCAGTTTCTCTGAATTCGACTTGAACCCGAATCTGAGCGCTGCCCTGCAAACTGCAGGCTTCACCAATTGCACTGAAATTCAACAGTTGTCACTGCCCCTGATGTTGGAGGGCAAGGACATTGCTGCTCAATCCCAAACCGGTACCGGCAAAACAGCGGCTTTCTTGCTTGGTATGTATCAACACTTACTAGACAACCCGTGCGACGAAAACCGCAAGCCAACCGAGATACGAGCGCTGATACTGGCACCCACTCGAGAACTGGCAATCCAGATCCACAAAGATGCAGAACAACTGGGCGCCAACACAGATTTCAAAATAGCACTGGCGTATGGCGGCACCGACTACGAGAAACAAAGACGTAGTATTCAAGCCGGAGCAGATATCCTGATCGGCACACCCGGCCGAATTATTGACTATTTGAAAAAGCGTGTTTTTTCCCTAAGCCATTCACAGGTGGTCGTCCTGGACGAGGCAGACCGCATGTTTGATCTTGGCTTCATCAGCGATATTCGCTTTTTGTTACGTCGTATGCCTGAACCCGAACATCGCTTAAACCTGTTATTTTCGGCGACATTATCTCACCGGGTAATGGAACTCGCCTACGAGCACATGAATAACCCCATCGATCTCAAGACTAAGTCAGATCAGATCGCTGCAGAGAAAGTCAATCAGACCGTGTTCCACCCTGCATCCGATGAGAAAATCCCCTTACTGATCGGATTGATGCGCAAGCTTCAACCGACCAGGAGCATTGTTTTCGTCAACACTAAAAGGGTAGCTGAAAGAGTTCATGCCAGTCTGCTTGGCAACGAAATCAACGCAGAAATTCTATCCGGTGACGTCCGCCAGAACAAACGCCAACGTCTCATAGAAGACTTGTCAAATGGCACCCTGAACACGCTTATTGCCACCGATGTTGCGGCACGCGGCCTTCACATCGATAGTGTCACTCATGTCTTCAATTTTGATCTTCCACAAAACGCTGAAGATTATGTGCACAGAATCGGACGCACGGCTCGCGCCGGAGCCTCGGGTGAAGCCATTTCGTTTGCTTGTGAAGAATACGTATTTTCACTGCCAGAAATTGAAGAGCTACTCGGTCAGGAAATACCCGCAAGCCCGGTCACTGATGACCTGCTACCAGTACCTGCACCACCGAAAAAAATCCAGCGCTCAAAACCTTCAAATAAAGGCGGCAGAGGCTCTGGCTCTAACCGACGCTCCGGTCGCAGCGGTTCAGGTGGTCAAGGGCGTCGTAAACCGGCCAACGCAAAAACCAGCTAAAGTCACCGCTCTTAGGCTACGCTATAGCCTATAGCTCGGTTATACTATGCGCCGATAACAACAAATCGACAAGGTCTCAGCTTGTCGTCCTTCACCTTGTACGGCACCAGGAAAAACGTCAGCTGCTGTACAAGTTAAACACCACAAGTCCAGTTTCGGAGCGCTTCGAATGAATTTCGAACAAGCCAGAGCCAATATGATAGAGCAGCAGATCCGACCATGGGATGTGCTTGATCAACGCGTACTGAACGCCTTGGCCGCCGTTCCTCGTGAATGCTTCCTACCAGAGGAACACGATGGCCTTGCCTATTCAGACACTCGTATCCCGCTCAAAAACAACCGGTTTTCGCTCAATCCGAACATCGAAGGGCGGCTGCTCCAGGCAGCAGTACTGGAAACCGATGACCGCGCACTTGTTATTGGCAGTGGCAGCGGCTTCATTGCCGCCTGCGCCGCTAAAATGTGTAAGCACGTAGAATCAATCGACACCTCAGAAGAAATGAACGCCTTGGCTCAGCAAAGCGCTGGCAACTGCGGCATCGACAACATCAAGTTCATCACCGGTGACCTCATTGGTGATCTGCCAGACAAAACCACCTACGACGCGATTATCGTCAACGGATCACTTGAACACGTCCCCGACCGCCTGAAAACGCGCCTCACCAATATGGGCAGACTTATTGTGACAATAGGCACAGAATCAGCGCCTATTATGGAAACTTTCGTCATCAGGCGTATCGGCGAAGCCGACTGGCTGGAACAGAGTATTTTTGACACGCATATTCCATCCTTGATCAAATCAGACACAAACGACAGCGAAGACGCCTTTGTTTTCTAACAAAACCTATCTCTGACACCTCAAATTATTTAGCGGGGCTCAAAAACGCCCCGCCGTATCTACGACTTGATGCTCATCAATCCCGTCACCAGTCTCGATTTCTTGCCGGCCGCAAAGGTTACAGACAAAATCGTCACCCCAAAAACTCCAAATACCCTCTACATTCTTAGTATTGATTTATAAAAGCACCGCTGCTGCGCTTGAAAACAACGCTGGCATGGTCAGACTCAACATCAGTATTAGAGAATTCACACGTATGAAATTGCGCGAGACGCTAACCCTCACGGTCGCCCTTCTAGGACCAATGCTGTTAGGAACAACATCTAACGCAGCCAACTTGGCCGAAATCTTCGACATCGCCAAGTCCCAAGATTCCGTCATTCAAGCGACAGAAGCTCAATATAAAGCGGCCATCGAAGCTCTGCCGCTAGCACGTTCAGCGCTACGGCCCAATGTGGCCCTGATCGCCGACACCGCACTAAATGAAACCAACAATGATGGCACCGGCAATTTCAACAGTAATTCATATGGTGCTTCAGTCACGCAAAATCTTTACAATTCTGCCGCCTGGCAGTCCGCTAAAAAAGCCGAACTGAACGTTGTTCAAGCGGAGGCCACCTTGCTAGAAGCAAGGCAGAACCTGATATTCCGCACCGCACAAGCCTACTTTAACATTCTCACCGCCGAAGAGGTGTTTCGCGCAGAAAGTTCCTCAAGAGAAGCCATTTCCCGTCAAACTGAACAGGCTGAGCGCCGCTTTGAAGTCGGGCTGACGGCGGTGACCGATGTGAAAGAAGCTCAGGCTCAACTTGATTTAGCCGTGGCTCGCGAAGTAGTCGCTGAAAACCAGTTGGCACTGGCAAAAGAAGCATTGCGTGTCATCATCGGAGGCGAAGTACCCGCCCTTAGCCCACTGAAGGAAGACGCCGCACTCACCCTCCCCAACCCGGCGTCTATACAAGAGTGGGTTGGCTTAGCCGAGCAAAACAGTCCGCGACTGCGGATTGCTGATCTCGACGAGGCTCTAGCCAAGAAAGACATCGCCATCGAAGGTGCTGGCCGCAAACCGATTCTAGCGCTCAATGGTGCATATACCAATTCATCAACCGGATCAACAACTGGTCGCGATGTTGAGTCAGGTCAACTCAGACTTCAACTCAATGTGCCGCTGTACACAGGTGGTCGCACCAGCGCGCTGATAAGACAGGCTAGAGCACGCGCAGTACAGGCAGGCTTTAATCGCGAGACAGTACGGCGTGCGGTAGAACAGGAAACAAGAGATGCCTATCTCAGTGTGATCGCCGACGTCAGTCAAGCCAATGCGCTGAACCAGGCATTATCATCAACTGAAGTGGCTCGCGAAGCCACTCAGGCTGGTTTCGATGCCGGCACACGTACCGCCGTTGAAGTGCTGGTGTCATTGAGAGACACGTTTAGCGCACGTGCAGACTACGCGTCTGCAAGGCATCAGTACGTCGTACGAAGTCTACAACTCAGACTGGCGGCAGGCATACTAGCTGACAAACATATTGAGGCGATCACCAGCTCACTAACCCGATAAAACAACTCTTACAAAAAAGAACCTAGGCCAGATCTACTGTAGATCTGGCTTTTTCGTTTTATCTTCGTAGTAGTTATTAGTCTTCGATCAATTCAAAGCGTGTTCCACAATACGGACAATTCGCCTGCGGGCTTTCCTCTAGCGGAATAAACACACGGGGGTGTGAGTTCCACAACCCCATCTTCTCTGTCGGGCAATAAGCCGGAAGGTCACTCTTACTTAGCCGCACGACCTGATCTTTGTCAGAGGCGTTGATTGTTTTTTCTGTTTCATTCATTTGGTTATCATAGCTCGCTTGGCGCTTAAAGGTAAGTCAGCCATTTTTTATGTGGTTCAGACTTACCCTGCACGGCATCAAAAAACATGGTTTGTAGTTTTTCAGTGATCGGTCCACGCCCGCCGTCCCCAACCGCACGGTTATCGACTTCGCGTATCGGTGTGATCTCGGCCGCCGTGCCACTGAAGAAAGCTTCATCCGCGATATAAACTTCATCACGGGTGATGCGTTTTTCAATAATAGGCACATTGATTTCCTGCGCCAATGACAGAACAGTCTGGCGGGTAATGCCATCAAGCGCTGAGGTTAAATCAGGTGTAAATATTTGCCCGTTACGCACAATAAAAAAGTTTTCACCAGACCCCTCAGCCACATAGCCCTCGGTATCCAGCAGCAGGGCTTCGTCATAACCGTCTTGCAGTGCTTCCTGCAAAGCGAGCATAGAATTAATGTACTGACCATTCGCTTTAGCCTTACACATGGCAATATTCGGGTGATGCCGAGTGAACGATGAGGTCTTGATACGTATGCCGCGCTCCATATTTTCCTTGCCTAAATAGCTTCCCCACTCCCAGGCCGCCACCATACAATGAACTGTGAGGTTATCTGCGCGCAAACCCATTCCTTCGCTTCCATAGAAACACATAGGCCGAAGATAAGCAGAATCGAGCCCGTTTTCTTTGACCACTGTTTTTTGCACGTCGCACAGTGTGTCGTGGTCCCAGGGGATATCCATTCGCAATATTTTTGCAGAATTGAAAAGGCGTTTAGTGTGCTCTTGCAATTTAAAAATTGCCGGGCCACGGTCAGTTTCGTAGGCACGTACTCCTTCAAATACTCCCATGCCATAGTGCAGCGTATGTGTTAACACGTGAACTTTAGCCTCACGCCACGGTACTAGTTCACCGTCTAACCAAATGACGCCATCTCTATCTGACATTGACATATTGTTGTTCCTAAACTGATTAACACAAACCTGAAACGCTGACGCACAGACCGCTGAGCTTGCACGTTAAATAACACCATGACTCGATCTTACCTCAAGACCCACACCACCGGCAGGGTTTACGCATCGCCGCCCATCAGCCTTAGCCAACATGCAGAAACAGCATCACGATGACGAGTTGATTCCTCATCAATTGTGATTGTACCTGTATCTTCGAGCAAGGCTCGTCGGTGCAAACGGCCACGCAAATAAAGGTAGGCACCGGTGAGCTTTTTTGCGTCTTCTGAGTCCAGAAAGTTGAACTTTTCCAACACCTCAAGTTGTCGAATATTATCCGTGAACTCAAGCAATGCCAAACTCTCACAAGCATTTTTCAAAACTAGGTATTGAACCATAAACTCTATATCAGCGATACCACCCAAGCCCTGCTTAAGGTCAAAAGTGCCCGCTTGTTCACGCACCAGCTCATCGCGCATGCGAACCCGCATCTTAATGACATCAGACAGCAGCACGTCGGGGTCAGGTGCCTTACCCAGAATATCGCAACGGATTTCTTCAAATCGACCGCGCAGCCGTTGACTGCCCACTACAAACCGCGCCCTCACCAACGCCTGGTGCTCCCACGTCCAGGCCTCCTTGCGTTGGTACTCGGCAAACGCCTCCATTCCAACGACCAACACACCCGAGCGACCGTTAGGGCGCAAACGCGTGTCAATTTCATACAGCGTACCTGCACCGGTCAAGGTACTGATAAAATGCACCAGCTTTTGCGCCATGCGAGAGAAGTACACCTGATTTTCAAGCGGCTTCTCGCCATCACTCACCTGCTCCGTGCCACCGCTCTCATGCACAAACACAATATCAAGATCTGACCCATAGCCCAATTCAACCCCGCCCAACTTCCCATAGGCAACGATTGCTAGCTCCGGCTGCATTATTTTTCCGTCGATCTTACAACGCGGCAAACCATGACGTCTTTTCATATCCGTTTGCACTATTGTCACCGCCACCTGCAGCACAGACTCTGCAAGCCAGCTAAGCCCATCACTGACTTTCATCACCGGCAACAAGCCATTTACATCGGCGGCGGCTACTCGAACAATACGTGAATGCTGAAAGTGACGAACAATATCCATTAGTTCACCAAGATCGGCTTCCTGGTGATGAACTAACTCTGCATCAATGGCTGCCACATTTTGCTCTGCAGTCAACACTAACGTGCCTTGATCAATATTAATTAGCTCGTCTAGCACCATCGGGTGGCTGGTAACAAAGTTCGACAACCAAGAGCTTTGTGCAAATAGTCTGACTAAATTTTGCAACGTCTCTGCCGAGTCATTAAGCAGCTGCAAGTAACCGACACGCCCAGCAATCGCATGGTATAGCGCCAGCAATCGCTGTAATACTTCACTATGTGGCTTTTTATCTTGTACTAACAATTCCAGAGACTGCGGAATAAGCTTGTCAATCAGATCACGTGATCGATTCAAGTATCGTTGGTAGCGCCCACTGCTGGCAAACTCGTGTAGCAACCTGGCGGTTTCTTCTGGGTCGTTTACTCCATGCCCTGCAAGTATTGTCTTCGTATCCGCTTCGACAACGTCACTATTGCTTCTGATACGAAGCCACACATTAGTAAATTCGCTGGAAACCTCAGATGATTCAGACAAACTAAATACACTGGAAAACAAGCCATGCACAACGTTATTAAGCGTTAACAGCGTATCTTCAAACTCCTGAAAACTACTGAAGCAAAGGCTCATGGCCAGTCGGCTTCTTGCCACATCATCTGCCGGAATCAAATGCGTTTGGCGATCATCAGCCATCTGCAAGCGATTCTCAGTACGCCGCAGAAAATCATAGACCCGCAACAACTCTGTGCTGTCGAATTCGGTCAAGTGACCATTCAAAGCAAGCTCCTGTAGTACCGGTCGCAGACTACGTTGCTGTAATACCGGTTCGCGCCCGCCGCGCACCAGCTGAAAGCTTTGCGCTATAAATTCAATCTCTCTGATGCCGCCCCGCCCCAGCTTCACATCTTTGCGACCGCCGGCCCTGTCGGCCTTGACGCCGATCTGTCGCTTCAAATCGCGCAGAGATTCAAAGACCGCGTAATCCAGATAGCGGCGGTAAATAAACGGCCGCAGTAA
Source organism: Granulosicoccaceae bacterium (assembly GCA_023301405.1). Taxonomy (GTDB): domain Bacteria; phylum Pseudomonadota; class Gammaproteobacteria; order Granulosicoccales; family Granulosicoccaceae. The sequence goes on from JALZUX010000254.1 coordinate 7,776, forward strand.
ATCACCCACCATTTTGGTTTCTTGATCGCCGCAGATCACCCGGGATTTTATCCATGCATAACGCTCCCAGTCACGCCCTTGCGTCAGCAGATAATTTTCCAACCCATCATAAGTAACCACCAACGGGCCACTACTGCCAAAGGGGCGCAGGCGCATATCAACCCGATATACAAACCCATCTGCAGTGACCTCATCAAGGTACTGGATTAACAGCTGCCCTACCCGTCGGAAGTACTCTTGATTGTCGATCGATTTTTTGCCGCCACTGGTAACGCCATGGCTCTTGTAGAGAAAGATTAAATCGACGTCCGATGAAAAATTGAGTTCACTGCCGCCCAGCTTTCCCATGCCGACCACAATCAAAGAAAGCGCATTACCATCTTCATCTGCAGGCAGTCCAAAGCGTGATTCATAGACAAGTTCTGCAACCTCCAACGCGCGCTTGATGCAGACATCGGCAATCTCAGATAAACACCGCAATACCTCATCTGTCGACGACCGCCCAGTCAAATCGTGAAAGGCAACCAAAGCCAACTGCAAGTGCCTGAACTGACGCAATTGCTGCTTAAAGCCATCAATATTGTCAACCGCGCCGGCCGTCTGAGCTTGCAGCAACGCCTGCAATTGATCAAAGCTTGGCAATCGAGCACAATACTGGCTGGCAAGTCGCAAAAACAATGTGGAGTTATGTTCAACGACACCAGCCAACCAGGGACTGCAGGCAAGTGAATATTGCAACAACGCAGGGTCGATATCATCCAGCAACGGCTCTATATTCCGAAGCGCAGTCAGCGGCGCCTCAATATCAGCGGCAAACGACGCCAACAGAGCGGGGTTGGCGGCGATAAAGTTTTCCACAGATACCTGGTTTTCTGCTTTCATATCCACGTCGTCGACTTCCGGGTGCAAAGCTCATAACTCATCATAATTTGTGGCTACAATACCGTTAAATCCCAATCACAACATTGCTATTAGAGACCCGATGCACTGTAACACCCATACCAATGACAACATTGTGTGCTGCCACCTTGAACCCGGATACCTCCTTGAACCAATTTGAACTTAATCAGGTCAGCATAGACATCGAGAAGACACCCATAGTCCATGACGTCAGTTTCACACTGGACCATGGTCAGATCGGCTGCCTGCTGGGGCCTAGCGGCTCAGGCAAAACAACCTTGCTGCGGGCAATCGCCGGTTTTCAACCAATTTGCCGGGGCACTATCACGATGCGAGGCGAAACTGTCGACAACGGAGCACAAGCGCTGCCAGCCGAAAAAAGAAGAATCGGCATGATGTTTCAGGATCTGGCGTTGTTTCCGCATCTAAACGTCGCTGACAACATAGCCTTTGGCATCCGCAAACTCAGTCGCCAGCAGCGCGACAACCGCATTGACGAATTACTTACTATCGTCAATATGCGCGCCCACAAAAAGCAATATCCACATGAGCTATCCGGAGGTCAGCAACAGCGGGTGGCGCTGATGCGGGCGATGGCACCGGGACCGGATCTAATTCTGCTTGACGAACCCTTCAGCAGCCAGGATACCGAACTACGAGTACAGTTGGTGCAAGAGGTACGCGACATACTGAAAGAAGACAACGTCACTGCAGTGCTGGTGACTCACGATCAAAACGAAGCCTTTGCGATCGCCGATGTGATTGGTGTATTAAATAACGGTCGCCTCTCGCAATGGGATACTGCCTACAATTTATACCACACCCCGAATGACCGCTTTGTGGCAGATTTTGTTGGCGAAGGCGTGTTTATTTGCGGAAATATTATCGATGAATACACAGTGCAGACAGAGCTAGGAAACGTCAAAGGTGAACTCGCCACTGATCTACCGGGCGGCATGGAAGTCGATCTTCTAGTGCGACCCGACGATATCATTCACGACGACTACAGCACTTATCGTGGCACCGTACTTAAAAAAAGTTTCCGTGGTGCAGACCATCTATACACCTTACGCATGCCCGGCGGCACCAATGTGATGTGCCTGGCGCCAAGCCATCATGATCACCAGCTTGGTGAAAAAATTGGCGTAAGGTTAAGGATCGATCACCTCGTCGCGTTTCCCAATAGCTAACAAATCCAACCACATTTGTTCTGATCAATTCGTTTAAGCGGATTGATCAAGCTTCTTTTGTGTGCGCTTTAGAAACACAGTCATTTCTTTTTCGGCTTGCACGTCTCCCTTGCCGGCAGCGGTTTCTATACCACTTTGGTAGACTTCAAGCGCCTCCTGATAATTGCCAACTTCAAAATGGCAACGACCTAACATTTTCCACGCGGCGCTATACCCGGCATCCTGAATCACTGCTTGTGCCAGGTGCTCAATAGCCGCCTGATACTGGTTGTCAGAATAATAGGCATTGGCCAACGAGTATCGCAGTAACGCGTTGTCGGGGCCTTTTTGCAATAGCGCTTGAAAGGTATCAATCATCGACATAAATCACCCGCCTTTTTGCGCAATAATACAGGACTGATTACGTAACCCATGCCCGGTGTCACCAACGGTGCCTAAGTCATAAAAAACCCGACACACCAATGGTTGAGTTAGTGCTAGCAACTCATTGGCTTCAAGCAAAAACGCAGGGTTCGACGGCCCGTTTTCAACATCAGATTTGTCTTGCACAAACGTCTGATAAAACAACAACCCGCCCGGCCTTAATAAGTCAGGAAAGATTGTAAATAGCTGTCGATCCAAATAATTTGATACGCTGATAACATCAAAAGCCTGATGGTATTGCTCATTACTAGCAAAGTACGCGTTACTGACATCTGCCACAATAGCGTTTACTTCAAGGTTTTTTGCCGTAGCCTTTTGCTTTAACTTATCGATTCCTTCATCCGACAGGTCAATGGCCGTAGTCATTAACCCGGATGATGCCAAATACAACGTATTACCCCCAAGACCACAAGCGATGTCCAGCGCCCTGCCTTGTGATGGAACAAGGTAACGGTAATCCGTTAATACTGAGCTTGGCCGAGGCTCATTTTCTGAAGACTTCCGATAAATGCGATTCCATTTATCACGGCTCTTATCAATGAAATCAGTACCAGTCATTTCCGCCAGAAACCGGGGGTCAACAACACCAGTAGCGTAAATATCTCAAGACGGCCAAGCAACATAGCCACACACAGCAAACCCAACTGTATGCCATTAAGCGAACTATAATTGGCGGCCACATCACCCAGTCCGGGGCCCAGATTATTCAGGCAGGCAACCACCGCAGAAAAAGCCGTATCCTGATCAAGACCGGTTGCCATTAGTACCAATAACATCACAACAAGTATCAATACATAGGTAGCAAAGAACCCCCACACCGCATCTATGACGCGGGGTGGAATAGTTTTTCGCCCTACCTTAACCGGCAAAACTGCGTGAGGATGAATCATTCTGGCCAGTTCACGCAAGCCTTGCTTAAGCAATAACAGCACCCTGATTACCTTCATGCCGCCACCTGTCGAACCCGCACAACCACCTACGAAGCTTGCAAACAATAACAACACTGGCAAAAAACCAGGCCAACTAACGTATTCAGCGGTAGTGAAACCTGTTGTCGTGGACATAGAGACCACTTGAAAAATGCCGTGAAAAAATGCTTTGTTAAAATCTACCGTGGATGTCAGATACAGATAGCTAACGGTGATAATGCACAATAGAAACAACAGTGAAATATAGAACTTAAACTCTGAATCTTCGGCGTAGTTGCCAATTGATTTTGATCGGAATGCCAGGTAATGCAAAGCAAAGTTAATTCC
>JALZUX010000255.1 GCA_023301405.1 Granulosicoccaceae bacterium
GACGGTGAGGGAACGTAACCCTGATCGTGTGATCGTATACAAGCCGCACCCGGATGTAGTGAGCGGGAATCGCTCGGATGGAATTGAAAGCTATAGTGAAATTTTGTCCATCTGCGATCATATTGAAACCAAGTTGCCGATAGAAATGGCGCTCAGGTTGTGTGAGGAAATACACACAATGACTTCACTGGCTGGCCTTGAAGCGCTACTTTGCAGCAAAAAGGTCGTTACCTATGGTATGCCGTTTTATGCAGGGTGGGGTTTGACAGAGGATTTCTATTCTTTGGATAGGCGTAATCGATTGCGCACGCTTCAAGAGCTTGTGTATATCAGTTATATAAAGTATCCGGCTTATCTCGATATTGCATCCGGCGAATTTACCAGCGTTGAAAAAACTATTTCAGCACTGATTGGAGAACGTGCGGCGATCAAGGGCTCGATGACCGCTACAGGACTAAAAAAATACGTGAAAATTATTCACAATATAAGAAAAGGCCTTACTTATGCCGCGTAATGTGTTGCTGCTACAAGGGCCTGTCGGACCATTTTTCCGGAAGTTTGCAACGCAACTTGAGGACAATGGACATAATGTACTGAAGGTCAATTTAAATGGCGGCGATCTGTTTTTTTATCGTCACGGGAATACTGAAAGCTTTACCGGCTCGATAGTCACTTGGCCGTCCTGGGTTGAATCATTGATGGTCGAGCGTAGTATCGATCGAATCTATTTGTTTGGCGACTGCCGGCGTTACCATCGACTAGCAGTTGCAATTGCCAATCGCCTGGATATTGAAGTTTATGTGTTTGAAGAAGGCTATGTTCGGCCCAACTATACTACCCTCGAAAAGGGTGGCGTTAATGGACACTCTACCGCGTGCAGCAAAGATGAACTGCGTGAGCGACTTGAATCTGTTGAGTTGGATAAAAAAGATTCCGTAAATCCGTCTGCGCCAGTGAGTAACGTATTTGTCAGCGCCGCCTGTAGTGCGATGAAATACTACATTGCGTCATCTGTAATGCGTTGGAAGTTCCCCGGCTATGAACATCATCGTGCCCTGCGAGTGCTTTCTGAAGGTTCCTTTTGGATACGTTCAGGTGTTCGCAAAGTCTGGTACAAATTGACCGAAAAACGAGTGGGCAAGCGACTGATCAGCGGGGAGGAAAGCTACTTTCTTGTGCCGTTGCAAGTGCATAACGATACGCAAGTGACGCAACATTCAGACTATGGCGGTGTTGAAGAGTTTATAGAGCGCGTTATCATTTCATTTGCCAGCGCTGCCCCGCATGGAAAATTAGTGTTTAAGCACCATCCCTATGATCGTGGATATAAATCTTACAAAAGAAAAATTCGATCACTGGAGAAAGAGCATAATGTTACTGGGCGTGTGTATTATGTTCACGATACAGACTTGCCTCAGTTGTTGCAAAACGCCCGCGGTTCGGTGTTGATTAATAGCACAGTGGGTATATCGTCGCTCTATCACCAGACGCCTGTGGTTGCGATGGGTGAAGCTATTTATGATTTGCCTGGGCTAACGTATCAGGGGTCACTTGAGGCATTTTGGGGGAATCCTGGTAAAGTAGATCAAGATTTGTTTAAAAAGTTCAGGCAGTATCTGATTAAGAAAACTCAGGTTAACGGAAGTGTGTACTCTGATATAGAAGGTAGTGCTGGCGCGTCAGGTATGATTTGGTCAAGTGACTTCTTTAAAACTCATATTCAAGCAACCCACCATAATGTAATAGATCTAGATGAACATCGTAGTGAAGAGCAGGCAGTGTTGGATCCAGATAGCCTTAGCAAGTACGCGGTGTGAAATTTATAGGGGCCAATAATAAATTGGCCTTTTCTTTTACCGCTGTTAGCGTGTTTTATATTCTGTAAAACTTACCATCCCTTTTGATACCAGCACTGAAACTTGGCCCTGTAAGGTGTTTTTGCCTGATCTTTGTTGAATTGCTTTGTTGATGTCAGAGCTGATCCTTGTTTCTATGGCTGATCGAATGTTGTCATCAACTGTGCATACAGACATTAATGGAACGCTTTCCTGTGAGCCACTGTATTCACAGCGCTCGCAACCTGGTGCGTACACAAAGGCGCTGTCTGCTTTGATTTTACTGTTTAGCTCCTGACCTTCAAGCCATTGCATATCGGCACCATTGAGGTCATGAGAGTTGGCGCAATGTGGACAGACGATTCTTACCGTGTCAAGTTGTATCAACGTTGATAGATTCGTCGCAAGTTGTCTTTCATTCAGCGCGTAGTCTGTCAACTGCGATATTGCTGTATTAATATCAAGTGCAGAGACAAAAACAGTAGCTGATTGATAATCATCAAGAACTTTTTTAACGATCAATTTATTTTTACTGCATTGCCAATCGATAAATATCTTGTCAGCGCCCTGGGTGGCAAGTTGGCTTATTGAGTCTGCGTTATCAAGGCCTGCTAGCGATAGCTGATTTATTCTCGGAAACTCTTTTTTGCTGTGATGCTCTAGTGATACGATTTTATTTTCAACGCAGTTTGTTTCACCTAACAATCCATAATAAACATTTTGTAGAAAATCGATGTTGGGCCCACATACAATTGTTAGTCCATGGCTTTTTTTTGAAAAGTGATTTCGCAGTAACTGGATCTGTGGTGAATCTAGGGTGGTTTGTTCGAGTGTCTCTGGTATTTTTTCTGAGCAGGATATTCTAATGCTTAGGTTGTGGCCGGAGGTTGTTGAATAATAGGTGCAGTGCAGTGTGTAGCTTGCGGTATTGGCCTCGACCGTAATAGCTAACTCGCCATGGGTGGTTATTGGTGGTGGGTTTGGTTTGACTGCACGTATCCCATGAACTTCAGCAATCAGCTCTGCAACTAGGCTTGCAGAGTCGATTCTAGTTTCATCTAGTTGCCCGTTAAGCCGTTTTCTAACTCGGCAGATCTGTTTGTCTTGTTCAAAGTGAATTTCGCTTGATCCTGACGAAATGGCATCTTGCAGGGCTGTAGAAAGATGCCAGTCATCGCTGGCGATATCATCATTTTTAGCGTGGAGATGCTGAGTTGGTAATTCCGAATTGGGAATTCGATTAAGGCTAGTGGCCAGTGATTTTGATTTGCGCATGCCGCCGTTCGCTGTAAAGCGCCTCGGTATCAGTTTGATAAGACTGTATCGGCAGAAACCCGGTTGGATGTTGTTGCCGTGGCACCGGCAAGCCTTGGTGTTGCGCTGAAAAGGTGAACCCGCCGACGTTATCGCCAGCGGGTTTGCAGTGGATTACTTAAAGTATATTGGCTGTACTTCACCGCTGGCGATTTTTTCTTTCCATATCGCCGGGCCGGTTTGGTGCACAGCTTCACCGTGACAGTCGACAGCAACGGTTACCGGCATGTCTTTGACGACGAATTCATGGATAGCTTCCATGCCTAATTCTTCAAAGGCAATGATTTTCGCCGATGTTATGGCGCGCGATACCAGATAAGCTGCTCCACCGACTGCCATCAGATAAACTGATTTGTGTTTCTTGATGGCATCGATACCAGAGGGGCCGCGTTCAGCTTTACCCACCATACCGAGGATGCCGGTTTTGGCGAGCATCATTTCGGTGAATTTATCCATGCGTGTTGCGGTGGTCGGGCCAGCGGGGCCGACGGCTTCGTCGCGTACCGCATCGACCGGCCCTACGTAATAAATGAGTTTGCCACGCAAATCTACTGGCAGTTCTTCGCCGCGATCAAAAATTTCTTTGATTCTTTTGTGGGCCGCGTCCCGACCGGTGAGAAGTGTACCGGTGAGCAGCAATGTTTCACCTGGTTTAAAGGTTTGTGTTTCTTCTGCGGTCAGGGTGTCAAGGTTGATACTGCGGGCGCTGGGGCCGATGTCCCATGTGATCTCGGGCCAATCGCTTAATTGTGGTGCCGTCTGTAGCGAGGCTCCGCTGCCATCTAGCACGAAGTGAGCGTGACGAGTTGCTGCGCAATTTGGAATCATGGTTACCGGTAGGGAAGCCGCGTGGGTGGGGTAGTCAGCAATTTTTACATCAATCACGGTGGTGAGCCCACCAAGCCCTTGTGCGCCTATTCCCAGGGCATTTACCTTTTCAAAGATTTCTAGGCGTAGTTCTTCAATTCTGTTGGATGGTCCGCGTGCCTTGAGTTCGTGTATGTCGACAGGGTCCATCAATACCTGTTTGGCTAATACCGCTGATTTTTCTGCGGTGCCGCCAATACCAATGCCGAGCATCCCCGGGGGGCACCAGCCCGCGCCCATTGTGGGGACTGTTTTTACTACCCAGTCGACGATACTGTCGCTGGGATTTAGCATTGCCATCTTGGATTTATTTTCAGACCCGCCGCCTTTCGCGGCGATGTCGATCTCGACTTTGTCTCCGGCAACGATTTCGGTATGAATGACTGCCGGGGAATTGTCTTTAGTATTGGTGCGTGCCCCGGCAGGGTCGCTTAGAATTGAGGCCCGCAGTTTGTTGTCGGGGTGTGTATAGGCACGTTTGACACCTTCGTTGATCATTTCTGCAGGAGTCATTGAGCCTTCCCACTTGACGTCCATGCCTACTTTGACAAATACGGTGACAATACCGGTGTCCTGACAAATTGGGCGATGTCCCTCAGCGCATAGGCGTGAATTGATGAGAATCTGGGCCATTGCGTCTTTGGCGGGCTTAGATTCTTCACGTTCGTAGGCGTCATGGACCGCGTCGACGAAATCTTTCGGGTGATAGTAGGAAATAAACTGAAGCGCATCGGCCACGCTATCGATTAGATGATCCTGGTGTATTGTTGTCATGCCAAACCGTTGTTTTGATAAGTTAACTCTAATATAGCGCGTGTTTCGGCAATTCGCATCTATCGATTGCGAGTGGCGAAATACTCTGGTGCGGTACCCTGTTTAGAGTAGTTTAAGAGGGTTTGTATGCTTGACTCAATAAATAGGTTATGGATTAATATTCACGAAAACAATCTTTCGAATTTTGAACAATGGTCATCATCGGTGCAATAACAGATAAACAAGGGGGTTGGCAATCCAGCTGGCGCTGGCGAAGCTGCCTGAGTCCTCTATGCCCGCTCTGTTTGATTTCTGTTTTAAGCATTTTTGCCCACACCCATGAGTCTATTTATGAAATCCAGTCAAGATTCCAGCCGCTCAACCCAAAACCACACCCATAAACCAAAGCCTTCTTCCCACGCTGATGAAAAACGCGAAATACTCACTCGTGAAATTCTGGCCGATCTTGACACGCCATTATCTACCTATCTGAAGATCGCCAATCAGGCCAATACTTATCTGTTTGAATCCGTTACTGGCGGTGACAAGTGGGGACGTTACTCCATTATCGGGTTGCCCTGCAGCGAAAAAATAACGGTGCGCGGTAATCGCGTTTTGCATGAGAGTGCGGGCGTGGCGTTGTTCGATGAGGTTGTTGTCAATCCACTGCAGTGGATTGAAGATTTTCAGTCCAAATTTGAAGTTGTCGAAGTAGCGGGGCAGCCAAGATTTGTTGGGGGGCTAGTGGGCTACTTTGGCTACGATACTATTCGTTACATAGAACCCAAGCTTGCCGAGAGGGACTTAATCGATCCCCTGGACAGCCCGGATATCTGCCTGATGGTATCAAGCGAAGTCGTGGTGTTTGATAATTTGTCGGGTAAACTGATTATCGTTGTCCATGTTAAGCCGCAGGGGCGGGAGCAAGGAGAGGCGCGGCTGATTGAGATAGAAAAACTATTGCAACAGCCACTGCCAGTGCAACCAAAACACAAGGCGGTAGTGCTGGATGAGTCTGATTTTATTTCTCATTTTGGCCAGAACAGTTTCATGGCAGGTGTTGATCGAATCAGAGAATACATCACCGCCGGTGATTGCATGCAGGTGGTTTTATCGCAGCGTATGTCGGTGAAGTATAGTGCCAGTGCACTGGATTTATACCGAGCGCTGCGAATTCTTAATCCATCTCCTTATATGTACTATCTGGATCTTGGTGATCATCAGGTGGTGGGGTCTTCTCCAGAAATATTAGTCAGGCTTGATGAGGGTGAAGTGACCGTTAGGCCAATTGCCGGTACCCGGCCACGAGGCGCTAATGATGCGGAGGATGCAGCATTGGAGGAAAGTTTGTTGAACGATCCCAAGGAGCTTGCTGAACACTTAATGCTGATTGACTTGGGTCGCAATGATGCCGGTAGAATTTCGAAAACCGGTTCAGTGAGGCTGACTGAAAAAATGCTGGTGGAGCGGTATTCACACGTGATGCATATTGTCTCTAATGTTAAAGGGCTGCTTAAAGAAGGTCTGTCTGCGATGGATGTGATTCGGGCAACATTTCCGGCGGGCACAGTCAGCGGTGCGCCAAAGATCAGAGCAATGGAAATTATTGACGAACTCGAGCCCCTGAAACGCGGTGTTTACTCCGGCGCTGTGGGGTATTTGTCGTGGAACGGCAATGTCGACACCGCCATTGCTATAAGAACGGCGGTGGTAAAAGACGGTGAGCTGTCTATTCAGGCCGGTGCAGGGATTGTTTATGATTCTAATCCGCAAAGTGAATGGGAGGAAACTCTCAACAAAGCAAGAGCAGTATTCCGTGCAGCTGCGCTTGCGGAAGCTGGATTCGACAGCGCGTTACTCAGTAATTACCAGGTGGGCTCAAAAACCGGAGGTAAAGCCTGATGTTACTGATGATCGATAACTACGATTCCTTTACCTTTAATCTGGTCCAATACTTTGAAGAGCTGGGCTCGCAAGTGCTGGTAGAGCGAAACGATTGCATTACTGTTGAAGGCGCACAGCAATTGAAACCGACATACCTCGTTGTATCTCCCGGCCCGTGCACACCGGAAAAAGCGGGTATATCAGTGGATTTGATTAAACAGACAGCGGGTGATTTACCAATTTTCGGTGTTTGTCTGGGGCTACAATGTATTGGTGCTGCCTTCGGCGGGCGGATTGTGCAGGCGCGTGAAATTATGCATGGCAAAACGTCAAAGGTTTACCATAAAGGGACTGGTGTTTTTAGTGGTTTGCCCAGTCCGGTGGTTACTACTCGTTATCATTCGCTGGTGATAGAGCAAAGCAGTTTACCTGATTGTCTGGAAGTCACAGCTTGGACTCAAAATGACGACGGTGAGCGCGATGAAATTATGGGTGTCAGGCACAATGTATTGCCGGTGGAGGGAGTTCAGTTTCATCCTGAATCCATTTTGACCGAGCACGGACACGATATGCTGAATAACTTTTTAAAGGGCGCTGGTAAATGAGTGAGCAAATAGACATACAGCAAACCATTGCCAAAGTAATGGAAGGCAAAGACCTGACACCATCAGAAATGGTGGCGGCCATGCAAAAGATTATGTCTGGTGAATGTGGCGACGCCCAGATTGGTGGCTTACTCGTCGCACTTAGAATAAAAGGTGAGACTGTCGATGAAGTAGCTGCTGCCGCCAAGGTCATGCGTCAGCTTGCCAGTGGAGTGCATTGTCAATCTACCGATTTAATTGACATTGTCGGTACAGGGGGTGACAGCAGTAGCACCTTTAATATTTCAACCACCAGCGCATTAGTTGCCGCAGCGGCTGGTTTGAAAGTCGCCAAGCATGGTAACCGAGCTGTATCTAGCAAGTCGGGGGCGGCAGATTTACTAGAGGTCGCGGGTGTTAATATCGAGCTCGATGCAGCGCAAGTGGCTAAGTGTGTTGATGAGGTAGGGCTGGGCTTTATGTTTGCGCCGCGTCACCACGGCGCAATGCGTCATGCGATTGGTCCGCGCAAAGAACTGGGTATGCGCACTATTTTTAACGTACTTGGCCCGCTCACTAATCCTGCCTCTGCCCCTCGACAGATTATGGGGGTTTATAGTGCTCATTTGGTCGAGCCAATGGCGCAGGTGTTAAAGAAACTTGGTAGCGTTGGAGCGATGGTCGTGCACGGTGAGGACGGCATGGACGAAATCAGTAATGGCGCGGCAACTCATGTTGCCGAGCTTAAAGATGGTGAGATTAGCACTTACAAAATCGAGCCAGGCAATTTTGCTATCAGCCAATCAGATATCGCGGCAATTAAAGTAGCTGGTGCAGATGAGAGTCTGGCAATGGTAAAGCAGGTACTTGCCAATTCTGCAGGGCCTGCAAGAGATATCGTTGTGCTAAATGCAGGGGCGGCGATTTATGTTGGCGGCAAGGTTGACACCCATGAGCAAGGGGTAGAGGCAGCGTTGCAGCTATTGGCTGATGGAAGTGCTGCCAAAAAACTTGATGATCTAATCGCTTGCAGTAACGACTTCTGAAACACTTTACACCCATCGACCACTGCTTATTGGCAAATACTTTATGAATCGCGATACCCCAGATGTTTTAAAAAAAATCCTCAATCGTAAGGTAGAAGAAATACAAGCTGCGTGCGAAGCAGAAAGTCTTGTTGCGTTGTCTCAGCGTGCGGCAGGCGTATCAGCGCCGCGAGGTTTTATAGCCGCAATGAAGGCGAAAATAGCCAGCGGTGACTCTGCGGTGATCGCAGAAGTGAAAAAAGCATCGCCAAGCAAAGGAGTGTTGCGTGCTGATTTTAACCCTGTAGAAATTGCCAAAAGTTATCAGGCTGGCGGCGCTGCCTGTTTGTCGGTGCTCACCGATAAAGATTTTTTCCAAGGCAGTACCGACTACCTGAAAATGGCCCGTGCCGCTTGCGATCTGCCAGTTATCCGTAAAGACTTTATTATTGATCAATATCAGGTCTATGAAGCGCGTGCAATGGGGGCGGATTGTATTCTGCTGATCGTGGCGGCCCTGGGTGATGCCGCTCTAGCAGAGTTGTACGGGCTTGCGCAGCACTTGGGTATGGATGTGCTGATCGAAGTTCATGATCAAGAAGAGCTGGACAGAGCATTGCAACTGGCGCCGCCCATGATTGGTATTAATAATCGTAATTTACGTAACTTTGAGTTGTCACTTGATACCACGCTTGAGCTCTTAAAGAGCGTTCCGGATAAATGCTTGCTGGTCACCGAAAGTGGAATTCTGACGCCACAGGATGTTGCATTGATGCGTGGCAACGGCATTAACGCTTTTCTTGTTGGCGAGGCTTTTATGCGAGCGGATTCACCGGGTGATACGTTAAAGGCGCTGTTTTCGTAATTAGGTTAGGGGGCAGAAAATAAAAAGCCCTCGTGAGAGGGCCTTATATTATTTGGTTAAAACCTGATTATCTAACGAGTACCGTAGATCACCATGGTTTTGCCGCGAGCGTGAATCAGACCGCGATCTTCAAGGTCCTTAAGTACTCGCCCAACCATCTCGCGAGAGCAGCCGACGATGCGGGCAATCTCCTGGCGGGTGATGCGAATTTGCATCCCGTCAGGGTGAGTGATTGAATCGGGCTGTTGCGCTAAATCAAGCAGCGTGGATGCAACGCGTCCAGTGACGTCAAGGAAGGCCAAATCACGAACTTTCGTGCTAGTCTTGCGTAGGCGTGCTGCTAATTGTGTTGACAATGCAAATAGAATTTCCGGAGACTGTTCAGCTAACCGCTTGAACTGCTCGTAGTTTATCTCTGCGACTTCGCATTTGTTTCGTGCAACAACCCATGCACTGCGTTCGCTCTCTTCGTCAAACAATCCCATTTCGCCAAAGAAATCACCATTATTGAGGTAGGCGAGAACGATCTCACGTCCTTCATCGTCTTCGATAACCACGCTGACAGACCCATCTACCATATAGTAGAGTGTGTCCGGCTTATCGCCATGGTGAATAATAGTGGTCTTTGCTGGGTATTGACGACGATGACTGTGACGCAGCAGAGTCTCCAGCCATTCCGCTTTTTGAGGCGCATTTCTTGGTGGAAGCATTGTGTCCTTATCTCCAATAGCAATCTTTTAATACGTTTCAGGAATAGCTAGAGCAATAACCGTTCACACCCTATGTGTCAGTTCTAAAGCACTTCAGTATTTTGTGGAGTGACGCAGGCTGAGTTATCAAAAACAGCCCTTTTTGTGGGGCAATACAAGGTTTGAAATGCAAACTAGAATTAAATGGCTGGATAATATGAGCTTTGTTGGGGAATCCGGAAGTGGCCACAGTGTGGTTTTAGATGGTTCGCCGGAGCATGGGGGGCGGAATCTTGGCGTTCGGCCGATGGAGGCTGTATTAATTGGCTTGGGCGGGTGCTCAGCCTTTGATGTCATGCTGATGTTAAAGAAAGCGCGTCAGCGAGTTACCGATTGTGAGGTGTTGCTGGATGCTGAGCGTGCTGATGAAGTTCCGGCTGTGTTTACCAAGATAAAACTCAGCTACATAGTGACCGGCATTGAGCTTTCTGAAAAGCAAGTGAATCGTGCTGTGTCGCTGTCGGTTGAAAAATACTGTTCTGTCACCAAAATGTTAGAGAAGACGGTGCTTATAGAGCATGAAGTTCAAATAAAGAGCGCCGATCAAGCCTAATCTGGATACACCTTTGAAAAATGTTGCGGTGCAGCACAAAACTGTAAATTAGCGTCAAAATTAAGCGTAAGTACTTAATTTTGGTAAGATCAGATTCTCCCCGTTAGGTTGCAGTGCAGCACAAACGGTGTTAATCTACTCGGCGCAAACACAGTTTTCCTCCTCCATCCTCCTAAGGTTGGTTAGACGCGGCCTTTACTGACCGCGTCGCTTTATTTTAGCGGCTTCCAGACCGGAAGCGCTTCTAGCCCGCTGAGATCATTCACGGGCTTCAGTGTTTCATGAGAAAGTTCATAGATTCGCTGGTTTGATGTGCTGTATCCCTTGCGCAATCGGTCGCCTTGTCCTATAGTGGAGGGCTTTTCCGAGCATTATTGCTCACCTCTCTGTACGGAGTTTCAATGAAGACATTTAGTGCCAAGCCGGCTGAGGTGAAACGTCAGTGGTATGTCATTGACGCTGAAGACAAGCCTCTTGGCAGGCTTGCTAGCGAATGTGCACGCGTTTTGCGCGGCAAACATAAGCCTGAATATACACCGCATGTCGACACAGGTGACTACATCGTAGTGATCAATGCCGACAAAGTAGCGGTTACCGGCAACAAAAGAACAGACAAAATGTATCATCATCACACTGGTTACATCGGTAACCTGAAGTCGGTGAGTTTTGAAAAAATGCAAGAAAGAGCGCCGGGTCGGGTAGTTCAGTTAGCAATTAAGGGCATGTTGCCTAAGAACGCACTGGGTCGTGAAATGATTCGGAAGCTAAAAATATACACGGGTACCGAGCACCGCCACGCGGCGCAAGCACCTAAACCCCTGGAACTCAGGTAGGTAACCAGTCATGGCAGAACAGCATTATTACGGCACAGGCCGTCGCAAAACTTCCAGCGCTCGCGTTTTTATGCAATCGGGTAAGGGCACTATTACAGTTAATAAGCGCCCTCTTGATGAGTACTTTGGCCGCGAGACGGCTCGTATGATCGTACGCCAGCCTCTTGAAGAACTTGAGGTCACTGATAAGTTTGACTTCAACATCACCGTCGCTGGCGGTGGTAACAGTGGTCAGGCAGGGGCGATTCGCCACGGCATATCCAGAGCACTGCTTAAGTACGACGAAGAAAATAGATCTGCTTTACGCACGGCGGGGTTTCTTACCCGTGATGCACGGAAGGTTGAGCGGAAGAAAGTCGGCCTTCGAAAGGCACGACGTGCTACTCAGTACTCGAAGCGTTAGTTTCAAAAGCTATTCAAAAAGAAAGCCCGCTACCAGCGGGCTTTTTTTTGTCTACAGAATGCAGGACGCACCAACGCCTAGATGGCTGCCCAAGAATGAATGATCTACTGCGGGCGCGGTCTTTTGGTCAGCTATTACGATCGATTTCGTTAAAGAAGAATGACTATTCGCCTCTATCGACCAGAAATATCTGACTCAAAATCTCACACCGGAGCTTAAGACCCTAGTTCCCGGACAGGCTCCTAGCGCAATTTTTGCAGCTTCGCACTAGCCATCAGATAGGGGAGCTAGCCTCGGTTAGTTGAACGCTTTTTGTTCACTATTTAGAGTACATCTGTTGCGTTCGTGGCAGCGTCGTTCTTGCTCAAATACCCGTGAATTGTTGCGCGCGAATTCCCTCCTCTCATTATTAATTAACCAGGCACGACAGGCGTACCTTGAATAGTCACGACACCCAATATTTACAGAGTAACTAGGTATGATTTAGAAAAACGAGCTGAATAGATACTGTTTTATTCAGCGAAGAGAAAAGGCCGGCGCAAGATCTTTTAAGCTGCTGAGATTATGCGCGCTGGTATAAAGATCAAGGTAGGGTTGGACCGCCAATATGCATTTGTCGGCTGCCACCACTTCTGTATTGTCGCCAGTGCTTCGGCCAAGTAACGGGTTGACCCAAACCAGTTTACGACAACGCGCTTTGATTGTCGTGACCTCGCGCACAAGGTCTTCTGGTTCACTGCTGTCATAGCCGTCGCTAAAGATCAAAACAATGGTGTTGCGATTAACGGACTGGGCGGCGTGCAGTTGATTGAACTCTTTTAGTGAGTCAGCTATACGGGTGCCGCCAAGCCATCCTGAGGAAAGGTTTTTTAGTTTCTGTTCAAGGCGAGCAGTGTTTTTATCTTTAAGTTCATTCCCGATAGGTACCAGGCTGGTGTGAAATGCGTAAGCGTCAATATCACTGAAGGCTTGAACAAGGCCGCGTGCAAATCGCAGAAACAAATAGCTATAGATTTCCATCGACTGGCTGACATCGAGCAATAGTAAAAACCGAGGTGGTGTTTTGCGCTTGTTTCGATAGTGCAACTTAAACGGCCAGCCTCCTTGCTGGCAACTGGCTCTTGCAGTGCGTCTGGAATCCAAAGCGCCTATTTTTTGGCTGGCTGTAGCGCGTCTGCGGGTTCGTTTTTGTACACGTCTTGCCAGGCTGTCGACCATGAACTCGATACTTCGCATATGCTCTGGATTGAATACAAACCTGAAATCACGTTTTCCCAGTACTCGTGTGTCACTGGCGCCGCCGGCTGTGGTTTCCCCCTCTGTGAGATCAGTGGTACTGGTTGCCCTCAAGGCTTGTGTTTCTGAAAAATACCCCA
>JALZUX010000256.1 GCA_023301405.1 Granulosicoccaceae bacterium
AAGCAAAAATGCTGTATGGACTAAAGCAAAATCATGAGGCCAAGCTTACTGCCAGCCTGATCAGCAGGCGCAAAACTATATTCCCGTTTCAAATACCGTCAGCATCGAGATTTGCTGAAAAAAAAACCGAATACCGGTATTCTTGCGAGCTGTGAATCACCGGAATCTACAGTGCAAACAAAAGACTCATTTCCACTTCAAGGCGTGATTGGTGTTGTTGCCAATTCAGTCGACGAGATAAACGCCGCAGCCACAAAAGGCTTACAGTGCGTTGAGCTAAGGGCTGACTTGCTACTTGCTGGCGGATTATCGCTGACTCAGGTGCTTGATACCATTCAACAGGCAAAAAGCCACGGTCTCGCATCGCTATTTACGCTGCGCCACCCTACTCATGGCGGTAAATTCACTGGCAGTGAAGATGATCGAGTCAGCATTAACCAGCAAGCCCTTGCCGCTGGTGCAGACATCATAGATCTGGAGTGGAACACTGACAGCGCTCGACAAATGCTGGCCATCAATGCGCCCATTATTCTCAGCTACCATGACTTCAATACCATGCCCACAGATGCAGAGCTAGCTGATTTGACTGGAAATATGCAACGCGACAACCCTATGGCAATCAAAGTTGTCCCTACTGCTTCTTCCCTTGCGGATGCTGCTAAAATGTTGCAGTGGGTCGCAAGCGCCGAAAACAATATTAAGCGCATAGGGTTTGCGATGGGACAAACCGGTGCATGCAGCCGTATATTAACCATTGCCCACGGCGCACCTATTACTTATGCAAGCTTTGGTGAAGCGGTCGCCCCGGGCCAGGTTGAAATAGATCAACTGCTGACTAATTATAGGGCTATGTCTCTCAACTCAAAAAGCTCCGTTGTCGCTATAGCAGCCGACAGTACACAGCACGAAAAACTAACAGCCGCGCTAAATCAGCAATACCATGACGCACAAAAAAATCAGGTAGCCATTGCCTTTTTAGCAGAGCAGACAGACGACCTGAATACCTATAAAGAAATGCTTCGAATAACGGAAATCACAAGTCAGTAACTCAGTCTTGAAAAAATCAATAGAGATGAATACCCGTATTATTCGGGTATCGTTAAATACTTCCGCTGAAATACACCACTGATGCTTGCTATGTAGTACAGCTGGGAAACGAACCGAAAGCCTGATTAGGTAACAATGAATTCAGCCCTAAGTGAAGTCAGCTTTTAATGTTCAAGGCATACCGCTTATCAGTGACACGCCCTAAACAGAACACCGTCTATCTACAGAAAATGTAGTCTCGCCATCAGGCAAACGATGCGAATTCTGCGACTGACAGTTTAGCCACTAGATCACCCTGAGTCACAATAGTCATCGATTTCCTTAAGCTTTCTGTGAGTGACGAATACTGGTCAGTTGCAACTAGCGACACCGGCTTATGCCGCAATGGAACGCTGACCGACTCACCACCTTTAAGCGATACGGCGCCATCACTAAACAACTCAGAGAAATTAAACTCGCCCCTGGTAACCTGTGTCGATTGCGGTGCAATCTGTGTAATCACCACCGGCTGCTTTGAAGCATTTGTTAGTACTACTTCCAAGTCATTGCTTAACGCAGACACTCTGGTAGTCACCTGAATTTGAGCGTCGGAGATAACTGGCATATTGCCGACATCATTAACCGGTTCGCCGAATGCGGCTGCAGCCCCGCCAGTTCCGGCAGCCAACATGCCAGCAGAAACACTTAATGCCTTTAAAGTTTTACGCTTATTTTTGTCAATCAAGTTACTGTCCTTTATTTATCCTACCCGGCAACCGTGGGGGCGGTAACCACAGTAAACAACTATAGGGATCAATGATTTAACAAAATAATACGGTTAGCACTGCTGAAAATAACACTGCAAAAACACACAAAAGCCTATTGGCAACAGCTACGGCATTCAGTGGAAACAACAGTCAATACCAGTTAACGTCATGTACAGCGATGGCAAACAACAAGAGTAATTAACTCATGAAAAAGTATTTACTGATAACGGTAGTCACTCTCCTAATTGGTTGCACTCAACTAATCCGCCCAAATTTCACGCAAGAGCTCACAGAGCTAAGAGCCGGCGAATACCAGCTAGACAAAATGCACAGTTATCTATTATTTCGAATAGATCATCTTGGCTTGTCAAAAATCATTGGCCGATTCAACGAAATTGATGCCACCATGGATTTTAATCCGGAAGACCCTGAATCCCTGTTACTCAATGGCGTGATCAACCCCGCCAGCATTGACCTAAACAATGAGGATCTTGAATCAACGCTTCAGGAAAGCGACTGGCTCAACTCTACGCAGTTTCCCCAACTTACGTTCAATAGTGAGTCTGTAAATCTGCTTGATTCAGGTCAATTTGAAATATCCGGATCATTTTCCATGCGTGGTATAACTCGCCCGCTAACGCTAACTACTACATTTAACGGCGGCGCTGATAACCTGATTACCAGAAAGTACACAATCGGGTTTTCCGCCAACGCAAAAATAAACCGATCAGATTTTGGTATGGATACTTTCAGCGCCTTTGCCGGTGACGAAATTGATATTGAACTACACGGCGAGTTTCTTCGACAATAACACAGATGATATTAAGGGAAAGCTTGGCTATAAGCTCTCTAAAGACATGCACAGCTACTGCTCGGTGGGTACACGCCAAGACCACAACCCGGTGAACTATTCATAGTCATTCCTGCATGTCCAAATCCTGCTCTGCTTAAGCTTGTATATTTAGGCCACAGTTTTCTGATCAACCGGGCACCGCCACAAGCTTTTCGTCGCGCCGTGCGTTCGGCGGTTCATTGACACAAAAGCCGTTTTCGGTAATAACAGAAAACTCATTAATACCTACCAAGCGACCTTGCTCAAGCTTGTTGCATTCTTGCAAGTAGCGCTTTAATGCAAGACCCTGCCCGGCGACTACAGCCTGTTTGCAAATTAGATAAAAGTCGCTAATCAGTTTTTTAACCGCTGTTACCACATAATCCGTGCTGGCAGCATTGCCCATCAGCGGCTCGCTCGACTTATCATCACACCCCCGGAAACTCATGAATATCTCGATATCAGCCTACCATTACAAGAAAACTTGCACACCACCACAGGGGTTCATACCGGCTCGGCCGTTTTCGGGCTGCTGACCAATCCCGATATTCTGGATATTGCAGAGTCAATCATGTACTTGGAAATTTACTCAAATCCGGTCCAGCATGTTCGAATCAATCCACAGGAATCTGCATTGAATACGGTCGGGCGTGGTTTACAGCCAACGATCTTCAGCATCGCTTTACACCGTTAATCTGGTTGGTTACAGTTCGAGGAATTAAACACTAAATAAATAGACTTCTTATGCTTATAAAGCTTCTTCGTAACGCGCTCGGTTCTGTTGTTGTATTTGTGGATTGGGTTTCTCGCTCTAAGGTAACGCAACGTTCGCCTGCTGACCAAAGCCGCGTCCAATCAGCGATGAGTGGTTTGTCTTTGTATCAATTTCGCGCCTGTCCCTTTTGTGTCAAAACTCGACGCGCGATTCATGATCTAGACGTTGATATCGAGCTACGTGACATCAACAAAGATCCTAAACATCGCGAAGAACTTGAACAAGGTGGGGGTCGAGTTAAAGTGCCCTGCCTTCGAATCGAAGATAACGACGAAGTGAGTTGGATGTATGAATCGAATGAAATTATTGCGTACTTGAATCAACGAGCTAGTGCATAGCACTGT
>JALZUX010000257.1 GCA_023301405.1 Granulosicoccaceae bacterium
TGCACCCCTGAACCTACTGAGATTCCAGAGATGGTATTGCTATGCCCCCTTGCAACATCGAAATTCGCTGCAAGCTCATCTGCACAAGTTCTAAAGTTTACCCCGTCACTATTGCCGGTTGAAGAGAAATCCGCATTGTCAAAGAAACACACCTGATTGGCAGGAGCCGCACCAGGGACTTCCGGCTGAGTTGGAGTTGGCGTAGGCGTGGGCGTAGGAGTTGGAATTGGCTGCGTTGTTTCGGCTGGACATCGTCCACCCGATACAATCGCAAAAGATGACGCTTGATCAAGCAAGTTGCCCAATGCGTTAGTGTCGGTATTTTCAGGAAAACACAAGGACTGACCTGTAGCACCAAAGCCTCCGTAGATGATGGTGTGCATACCCTCACCGACGGAAATGGCCGAGATAGTATTGTCATGCCCCTTGAAATCACTGAAATCCGATGCAATATCATTTGAGCAGGTACGAAAATTTGTACCGGCGTCAGTGCCTGAAGAGCTGAAATCTGCGTTATCAAAGAAACACACCTGACCTGCAGGTGCAGGGTCAGTGGTTGGGCAATCCCCACCGGATACAATTTCAAAAGACGAAGCCAGATCAGACAGAGCACCCAGGGCACCACTGTCGGAATTTTCAGAAAGACACAAGGACGCGCCTGTAAAGTTTGCCTCTTCGTAAATAATGGTATGTACACCAGTGCCTACCGATATAGCCGAGACAGTGTTGTTGTGTCCTTGCAGCTCACTGAAACTGGACCTTACTGTCGCTGCACAAGCACGGAAGTTAGCACCACTTCTTTCATCCCAGGAATAGTCTGTATTGTCAAAGAAGCAAGCTTGCCCCTGGGGTGTCGCGTACTCGGACCTGACATAAACTGGAGTAATCGTCATTGGTGCGGCTGGCATTGCAATCTGCCGTGCCGGATTGGTGTTTGTTGGATCATCAAACCAATGTGAGAAAACCATCAGGTCCCCACCATCCAAATAAGAGGGTTGCGCAGCAAAATCGAACAGAAAGTTCACAACACCTGCAAAGATATAGTCACCGGGTTCCGTAATATGACCATCAATGGCGATCAGTACATCCTCGTTCGGAGCATCAACTGTGAACGATGAAATTTGTGCAGTCAGTGTTATTGTGTTGCTTGCGCTTAAACCTTGCGAGTTCTCCGCCTTGAGAGTCACAGCTACTGATGTCAAAAAGCTTTCAACATTTCCGCTATTCGGCGTTGTAAAAGTTATTCCTCCTGGCGTATAGGCAGTACCATTTTCAAAAGGACCAGGTCGTGAACCACCCGAGGTAAAATACTGAGAGCCCCACGTGAGGCTTTGCCCGGTGTTTAGCACACCATCAATTGAATCATTTGCAAAACCATTAACCGTGATGGTATCACCGGCACGATAGGTACCTTCTTGCGACGCTGTGATGATTACCTCGGGAAGCGCGCCAACACGAATAGAAACCGTTGGGAAAGTCGATACCGCACCGTTTGCATCAGTGACCACAAGACTTACTTCAAAGCCACCGACAGAGTTATAAGTATGCAAGGGGTTCACATCAGAAGAGAGGACACCATCGCCAAAGTCCCAGGCATAAGAAAGCACGTCACCTTCGCTATCGTACACATTAGCACCGAATTGAACCGTGTGGGGTGCATCACCTGAAGTCAAGTCTGCAGTATCAACCAGAATACCGCTTCCGAATGGCGCGCTATTATTCAATACAAAGTCAACACGATTTACTTGCCCTGCAAACGTGAAGATATTATCTGTTTGATTAGTCGTGATGTAGTACAGCGCTCCATCGGGGCCTTCCTCAAAAGACAGAACATGCCCTGCTGCGTTTCTGAAGAAACGATCTTCAATTAAAACGGGACGACCTCCAGAAAAATCAAAACTGGCATAACGCACCCACCTTCGAGCCCAGTCACCGTAAAAATAAGCACCCTGGTATTCCGATGGAAACTTGCTTCCCCGGTATACGATACCGCCGGTAACCGACGAGGTTCCATCAGTTGGAGTGTCATTTCGCCCCGGCCCACCCACATGGTTCCATGATAGCAAGGGGTTGCCTGGATCATTCGGATCCGCCAATGGACCTTCTTGCGTCGGCCAACCATAATTAGCCCCTGGAACCGCGACATGAATGTCCTCATTACCTGTCTGAACTGAACCCCCCACTTCACCAAATAACAAAAACTCGCTCTGTTGGTCAAAAGAGGCACGCCAGCCATTGCGAACGCCATAGGAATGGATAGTGGTTAAAACACCATTTGCACCGGCAGAAGAAGTCACATCGGCTTCCGGATTATAAGATGCTGCAGCAGCTGGTTCGTAATAAGGATTGTCTATCGGGATGGAACCATCTGTCAGATTCACACGATGCACTTTACCATTGTCGCTCGTAAGAACCGCGGAGCTTCCAGGAATACTTTCATCCGATGTAACAATGTAAAGTTTGTACGGACTAGGATCTGCCGCATTGACAGGCTCATAGGCAATGGCTAATCCACCACCATGGTGAACAATGGCAGCCTGACTAACAGGCACTGCCTGCTCTCGCCACATTGTTCTGGCCGATGAAGGTTCAAGAAAACTGCTTGTTCCCCCGCGCCCTTCAACGTGCACAAAGCGAACGACGGATTTTTGTACCGTGTTATTCGGATTCAGAAACGTATTGTAGATATAGACGAAACTATTGGTCGCAAAATCCGGATCAACTTCAACTGCAAGCATTCCTCGCTCAGCGACATTATTAGTTTCACTGATAAGATCGAGATAAACACCTACATCGCTGTTTACAACAGTAGGATCAGCATAAAGCATTACCAGTCCGCTTTTCTCTACAACAATCATGCGACCATCCGGAAGAAAGGCCAGATCAGTGGGAAGTTCAAGACCTGATGCAACTTGCGCTTCCGAAAATTCATTAGATACGTTTGGCACTACAAAGGGTGCTAAAAATCCGGAGAACTGCGAACTTGATGGTACGCCAAGAGAGGTAGACGTAGCGGTTTCATCATCGATAACAGCACTATAACCATCAAAAGAAAAATGGCGAACCAAATCTGCTGTGTTTTCAAGTTCGCCCATCAAGTCAATTTGCACATCCGATTGATCGCGAACACCATTATAAATACGCACGTCATCCACCGCTCCAGACATACCGGAGAACAATGAGGAAACCACTACAGGTGATTGCCATCTCGGCAGAAGAGCGTGACTTAACTCATCACCGGTTCTTGAATCGTCTTCAAAGTTTCCATTGATGTATATATCAATAAACCCATCGGTTCTGGCCACGGCGTAGTGTGCCCACCGACCACTGGGAATCGCCGCTTGTGTTTGCGCAATTGTGCCGCCTAATGCATCTACGTTGACTGAAAAAACACCACCCGCAAAGCTGATGTTCCAACCGTTACCTTGCGCAAGGATATTTGAACCGTCTATCGGGGTGTCGCCGTTAAAGTAAACCCAGGATGAGATGGCAAAATCGCCCTGCAATGAGACACCACCAGTTTCAATCGGTAACCCGCTAACCAGCAAAGAGCGGTTTTCTCCTACCGGTGAAATGAACTGAGCCACAGCCGGGCGCCATAGACTGATAGCGGTTATCAGTACGACACAGAACAAAGGTAAAAATCGGTACGTAGGAGGTTTTTTACGTGTGCAGAGAGAATTTAAAACAACAAGTGGGATGAAGTTCACAATGGATGCTTCCAAGGGTAATGGTTTTTGACTGAACACCTGAATTTTCACACAAGCTGGCAAGTTAGTCGTCAGGTCTAAAAATTTTACTACCCACCAACTTTCAGAAGCTAATAAAGTAGCGCCTGTTGCTTGTTTTTTGTCACAACCTTATTGCCACAGCAAATCAGCAAGGCCTCTATACGATGAGATTTCGTTGCATATCTCGTTCCAGTGTCTTGCAGTATCACCTTGTTATTTTCGTCTTCCCAGTTTACTCCTAACCAATTCGGGGGAAAGAAGGGGGTCAAATCTTGACAAAGTACATAT
>JALZUX010000258.1 GCA_023301405.1 Granulosicoccaceae bacterium
TGTAAGCAACCCGCTTGCTTTCGCTCTGACGGCTTAGTGCTGGCGCCTCAAGATCACGGTAATTCTTGCTTTCGTTAGGCTTGCCGGTATTCACCACACGCATCGGCTTCCTAGCACGGTCGCTTTCAAGTCCAGTGGCAACGACTGTCACGCGAATTTCGCCTTCCATTTCCTTGTCGATAGAGGTACCAATGACCACGTTAGCGTCTGTCGCAGCAATATTTTCAAGAATATCACCTACTGATTGAAACTCCTGCATAGACAAGTCAGCACCGGCAGTAATGTTACACAAGATGCCACGCGCTCCTTTAAGGTTGATGTCATCCAGCAGCGGGCTTTGCGTCGCGCCAGTAGCAGCTTCTACCGCACGGTTTTCACCGTGGCCACTACCTGTGCCCATCATCGCTTGACCCATTTCAGACATCACCGCTCGAACATCAGCGAAATCCACATTGATCAAGCCAGGATTAGTGATGATTTCAGCAATACCTTGAACCGCATTTTTCAATACGTCGTTAGCGGCCTTGAACGCCTGAAGCACAGTGACATTTGGTCCCAGGTTAGTCAGCAGTTTTTCGTTCGGCACGATAATCAACGAATCTACGTGCTGACGAAGTTCAGCCAAACCGTCTTCCGCGACTTGACGTCTTTTACCGCCTTCAAAAGGAAAAGGCTTAGTCACTACAGCGACAGTCAAGATGCCTAGATCTTTGGCAATTGAAGCAATAACTGGAACAGCACCGGTACCAGTACCGCCACCCATACCTGCTGTCAGAAACAGCATATCGGCACCGTTGATCACTTGCGCAATATGATCACGATCTTCCTGAGCCGCTTGTCGTCCGATGTCAGGATTGGTTCCAGCACCCAGCCCTTTTGTGATTTCAGTGCCCAGCTGAATAGTGCTTTTAGCACCCATTTTTGAAAGAACTTGCGCATCAGTGTTCGCACAAATGTATTCCACACCATGAATATTCGCATTCATCATGTGCTCTACAGCATTACCACCACCGCCACCAACTCCGATCAATTTAATGACGGCAGCTTGATTTTGATTAATATCGTATTGAAACATTTCTCACCCTCGGTTATTTACGTACGCACGCAACAATTTTTTTATCTACTAACTAGAAATTTTTCTTAAACCAGCTTTTCATCTTTTCAAGAATCCCTTCTTCACTTACGTCAGCCCGCCCGCTTTCTTCCATAATATGACCACCAGCGCGCTGCCCGTACATCACAAGGCCCACCCCGGTCGCATGAATCGGATTACAAACGACATCCGCTAGTCCATAAATATTCTGCGGCTCTCCCAAACGCACTGGCATATGGAACACCTCCTCTGCGAGTTCTACGACCCCTTCCATTTTCGAACTACCACCGGTTAACACTACACCGGAACCACATGCTTCCTCGTAGCCGCTTCGTTGTAGTTCAGCCTGCACCAATGACAGTAGCTCTTCATAACGCGGCTCTACGACCTCTGCGAGAGTTTGACGTGCTAACTCTCGTGGAGGCCTGTCACCTACACCCGGAACTTCAATGGCCTCGTCCGGGTCGGCAAGTTGTCGAAGCGCACAGGCATAGCGGACCTTTATGTCTTCGGCATACTGAGTCGGTGTGCGCAAAGCAACAGCGATATCATTGGTAACCTGATCACCAGCAATTGGGATCACTGCGGTGTGCCTGATAGCACCATCGGTGAATACGGCTATATCAGTGGTGCCACCACCGATATCTACAATACACACACCAAGGTCTTTTTCGTCTTCCGTGAGAATGGCAAACGAAGAGGCCAGTTGTTCCAAGATTATATCCTGCGCTACTAACCCGCAACGCTGAACACATTTAGTAATATTTTGTGCTGAGCTAACAGAGCCCGTCACTAAATGAACCTTGGCTTCCAAGCGCACACCGGACATACCGATGGGCTCACGAATTCCCTCCTGGTTATCGATAATAAATTCTTGCGGAAGCACATGAATTATTCTCTGATCAGCAGGAATTGCAACCGCTTTAGCGGCATCTATTACTCGCTCGACGTCACTAGCCGATACTTCCCCGTCTTTAATGGCAACGATACCATGGGAGTTCATGCTTTTAATATGACTACCGGCTATACCGGCATAAACGGATTTAACCTGTACACCAGCCATGAGCTCAGCTTCATTAACAGCCGCTTCAATTGCAGAGACGGTTGATTCAATGTTAACCACCACGCCCTTCTTAAGCCCCTGCGAAGGCTTATGGCCAAGCCCGATAATTTCTATTCGATCTTGATCAATAATTTTGGCGATTATTGCCACAATTTTTGATGTGCCAATATCAAGCCCAACTACAATTCTTTGTTCAGAATTTACAGCCATCATTCAACCCTCGTGTCGGCGGAAGACACACTTTTTCTTGCCATGGTAAAACCGTTTGTATAACGCATGTCTACCTTTTCCACATCATCGTAAATAGGAGCTACATAGGACCTGAAGACATCGGCAAATCGTTGGATACGATCTGATATTAAGCGATGTCCAATAACCACCTGAACGTCTCCATCCAACATCAAGGTAATAGACCGTCTCTCGTCTTCTGTGATGCCAGTGATCGGTGCTTCTATCGCCTTAAGCAAAGGTTGAGTCTCCAGGAATAAATTCAACAATGCTGCATGCCGCCGTTCGGGTGAATACAGATAAGGCAACTGCGATACATGCTCATTTAACACTGCATCAGTCGCGTTTGCCATTTGCGGAGGAAAGAACAACTTGAAATTATCACTCACCAATCCGTCCCGTCCCCATCGCGCCACAGCAGCGTGTTCTTCCACATGAACACTGATACTTTCTGGCCAGACTCTGCGCACATAGGCTTTATCGACCCACGGCAATCCTTCAACTTCCTTTTGTATGGTTGCTATATCCAGGTTAAAGAAACCACGCTCGGCCTGTGACATAACGCGATTTCGAAGCTGCCCCTGATCTGTGTACTGATAAACACCTTCAACCACTACTGTGCGAATCGGAAATCGACCCGGATTTCGAAAATGATTAATCGTCAATTGACCAATCACAACGATCACGATAAGAATAATTATCGCCGCAGCAACTCCAATTGCAGAAGCTAGCGCCTTGTCCGAGTCTACCGGTAACACCGGTGCTTCATAGTTACTCACAGTAACACTCTCACAACCGAAATAGCCGATCCTTTTCTGGGTATAGAGAGTTTACTTTTCATATTTCTACTGTAAGGCGCATTGGTCAGATCATTGATCCAACCCAATAATTTATGTTTAGTGACTGTTCGAAAAACCCACGCGGTATTCATCGGTCAGCACCAGCGTTGAAAGAGTCTGGCAATGCAGCTGCGATCGCGCCAATTGATCCTGCTCCAAGCGTTAACACAACATCACCATTGACTAATACACCGTGAAGGGTTTTTGCCACAGACTCAATATCAGTATCACTTATAAATATCGGATCAATGACACCACGCTGACGAATTGCTCGAGCCAATGCCCGACCGTCAGCACCGGCAATTGGTTGCTCTCCTGCAGGGTATACCTCACACAACAACAATACGTCAGCCGATCCTAATACATCGGTGAAGTCATCAAAAAGATCCCTGGTACGCGAGTATCTGTGCGGTTGAAAAACCACCACCACACGGTTGTCTGGTCGACCATTAGCAATTGCCTTCAACGTTGCAGCAACCTCTCGCGGGTGGTGGCCATAGTCGTCAAATAATTCTGCCGTACCGTCTTTAAGCTGTAACCTACCTAACGGTTGCGCCCGACGCCCGATACCCTGAAATTGCTGAAATGACCTACGCATATTGGTCGCACGCAGCCCTAGCTCCCAACCCACAGCAACAGCAGCCAATGCGTTTTGTGCGTTATGAATGCCGGGTAAATTCAATGTGATCTGGCGTATTTCGCTACCATCAGGTAGCCGGACATCAAAACAGGATTTCATGCCGTCCTGACTAAAATTAAACCCACCAACATCGGCTTCGGGATCAAACCCGTAAGTCATCACTGGTCTTGCAATACGACTAACCATTTCTTTCACCGTACTGTCATCGATACACATAACCGCCAAACCATAAAACGGAAGATGCTGTAAGAAATCGACAAAAGCCTGCTTTAAACGCTCAAAATCATTCTCGTAAGAGGACAAATGATCTGCATCAATGTTTGTCACAATCGCCACCACTGGTTGTAGCAATAGAAACGATGCATCACTTTCATCGGCTTCTGCGACCAGCCATTCTGACTGCCCCAGATAGGCATTGGCTGATGAGCTATTTAACTTACCTCCAATCACATAGGTGGGATCCATCCCGCCTTCTGTCAGCAAACTTGCTACCAGGCTGGTTGTGGTGGTCTTACCATGAGTACCGGCAACGGCTATACCTTGCTTAAAACGCATCAGCTCGCCAAGCATTTCTGCACGCCGAATTACCGGTATACGTCCGCTTCGTGCAGCGACGACTTCTGGATTATCTTCGGCGATAGCTGTTGATACGACGACAACATCAACCCCGTCAACATTGCTAGCCTCGTGCCCTTTAAATACTCTCGCACCGATAGACTTAAGGCGTTTTACCAGCGCATTTTCAGATGAATCTGACCCACTTACGCTGTAACCAAGGTTTATCATCACCTCGGCAATACCGCCCATACCTACCCCGCCAATCCCCACAAAGTGGACATGATCTATTCGCCGCATCCAGTTTTGGACTCTTGCGCTGCTTGCAGGAAAACTCATGCGGCCACCCCGAGAATTTCATCAACGACTAACTGAGTTGCATCGCGCCGTGATGCAGCACGTCCATTCTTTGCCATGGTTACCAACAGGTTTTTATCTTCAATTAGTGATGATATTTTCTCAGCCAAAACAGCCGCATTGAGCACAGTTTCCTGAACCAACACAGCAGCGCCGGCTTCGACCAAATACTGTCCATTAGCGGTCTGATGATCATCAACTGCCGCTGGATAAGGTATCAGGATCGCCGCCAGACCAACCGCTGAAAGCTCAGCAATGGTCATTGCCCCACTGCGACAAATAATTAAATCAGCCCAGCCATAGGCTTCTGCCATATCTTTGATAAAAGGCTGTACTTGCGCGTTATGCGGACAGTCATCATACAAGGACTCTGTTACCTGCTGCCAACGCTCACCGCACTGATGACGAACCGTAACCGCAGTAGTCAGCTTGCTGATAGCCGCCGGTATAATTTCATTAAGCGCGCGTGCCCCCTGACTCCCGCCCACAATAAGTATTCTGGGTTTACCCTGATGATTGCTCAAACGTATTTCAGGTGGCGCTAACAACAGAATGTCTTCTCTGACGGGATTTCCGGTATGCACGGCATCCACTGCCGATGAGAAGGTTCCAGACATCGCTTCCATAACTCTTGTCGCAAATCGCTTTAAAATATTGTTGGTAAATCCGGCAACTGCATTTTGCTCATGCACCACCATATGTTTTCCACATAACCTGGCTGCCATGCATACAGGACCTGACACATAGCCCCCCATCCCCAGCACTGCCCTGGGACGTTCATGGCGAATAATTTTCACCGAGCTTCCTAACGCCGCTATTAAATTGCAGCCACTAACAATTTTGGCTATCACTCCGCGACCACGGAGCGCAGTCACCGTTACCAGCCGAAGCGGAATACCCGACTCAGGCACGATTGACGACTCAATACCTCGCTGAGTACCCACCCAGACAACCGGCACATCACGTGATTCAAGCTCTCGGGCAACAGCCAATGCCGGAAACACATGACCACCAGTACCACCGGCAGCAATAATAACGGGTTGCTTACCGACCACTGACATACCCCTGCATAGAGTCTCGACGGCTTTCAACAGCGTGCTTTAGGTCTAATGCCGTCTGCATCGATGTTTCACGGGATACGCGCATCACCAAGCCACAGGCCGCACAAACCATAATCATGCTACTGCCCCCATAGCTGAACAATGGCAGCGTAATACCCTTTGTTGGCAGTACCCCCATATTTGCGCCCATGTTAATAAACGCCTGAAAACCAAACCAGAAGGCAATTCCGGTCACAAGGTGTGCTGAGAAAAGATGCCCGACTCGCTCGGCATCACGGGCGATACGAAAACAGCGCGATACAATCAATGCGAATAGCGCGATAACGATTGTGACACCAATTAAACCAGCCTCTTCCGCCAATACCGAAAACACGAAATCAGTATGAGGCTCTGGAAGATAAGCCATTTTTTGTACGCTATTACCCAAACCCACACCACCCCACGAACCGCGACCAATCGCAATTAACGCCTGAGTCAATTGGAAATCAGTGGCGAAAGGGTCGTCCCATGGATTCACAAAACTAAACAAACGCGTACGTCTGTAAGGCGACATGAAGATCAAGGCGATAACCAACGGAATGCAACTTACCCCCACCAAAATGAAATACCGAAGCTTCACGCCGGCGATAAACATCATCGCGGCAACGGTTGATGCGATCACGACAGTTGCACCGAAATCAGGTTCTTGAAGCAGTAAAAATCCAGCCAACGCTACAACCCCGAGAGGCAGTAGAAAAGCAGAAACCTGCGTTCTGATCTGATCACCTCGGCGCACAAAGTACCCAGCCAGATAAATCACTACCGCTAACTTAAAAATTTCCGAAGGCTGAACAGAAATACCAATACTGATCCAACGTTGAGCGCCGTTAACATTTTTTCCAACACCGGGAATTAACACAATAAGAAGTAAGAAAAAACCAACACCTAGCAATATCGGCCCGGCACGCTCCCAAAGTTCTAAAGGAACCTTCCACGCCACCGTCGCAGCAGCAATACCTAGCATTAGAAAGACAGCCTGATTGCGCCCGAAGTAAGTTGCATCATTCATTATTCGTTCAGACAAAGAAATTGATGCAGAAAAAACCATCACCAAGCCAAGCATTGCTAGAAGACCCACTAACATCAGAAACTTCCAATCTACGTGATTCTGCTCTGCTAGTACCGGGCTGGATTGCCCGTTAGTCAACACTGATGATCGACGAGTCGACTTCATATATTCAAGAGGATGAACTTCCTCTGACAAGCTATCACTCAGCACCGACTGGTCCATTAAGCGCATAATTTTCGCACCTCTTCAGTGAACGCGAGACCACGTTTTTCAAAGTTTTCAAACATATCGAAACTGGTACACGCCGGCGACAGCAGGACGCAATCACCTGTCACGGCTACTACTGAGGCACGCTGCACTGCGGCATTCATAGACGATTCAAAATACACCGGCACCTCATCACCAATTGCACGGTGGATTTTATTGGCGTCTTCACCAATAAGAACAACACATCGGCATTTGTCTCGAACAACATCACGCAAAGCGCTGTAATCAGCATTCTTGCCACGACCACCTGCTATTAGCACTACTGGTCCAGACATCCCTTGAATGGCACTAACACAAGCCCCGACATTGGTGCCCTTAGAATCGTTAAACCATGCAACACCACTGACATTACCTACACGCTCGGTACGATGCGGCAACCCCACAAACTGCGAAAGCCCTTTGACACACACCGCTTCGATATCTGTATCTGAATCACGTAAAACCACAGACGCAAGCGCCATTGCTGCCAACGCGTTGTCAAAGTTATGACCGCCATCAACCTGCAAAACAGAGGCTTCAACCGTCAATTGATCAGGACCGCACAGCGTTGTAGCATTTTGCCGAAACCAATCACCGTCATTTGAACCCGCAGAGAAACACTGCTGCAATTCAACGTTATCAACGTGAGTTCGCGGATCATCTGAATTGACAAGCGTGTGCGAAGCATTCGTGTAAATGGAACGCTTTACCGCCGCATAATCTTCCAGACCTTCATAACGGTCCAGATGATCTTCACTAACATTCAAGACACACGCGACAAGAGCATTTAATGAATGCGTTGTCTCCAACTGAAAACTAGACAATTCCAACACATAGACATCCGTAGCATCATCATCTAGCCGATCCAGACAGGCTACGCCCACATTGCCCACAACAGCAACACGAAGACCCGCCGCCTCAAGAATGGACCCGACCATACTGACCACCGTACTTTTACCATTTGAACCGGTCACCGCAACAACAGGCTTTGCCGCTTCAAGAACAAACAACTCAACGTCACCAATAACCTCAACACCAGCACGCCTGGCACTTTGAAACTCGGGTGTTCTGGTTGGCACACCGGGGCTTACTATCACCCTGTCAAAACTTTTCAACAAATCTGCTGTCCACTGACCACCATGAAAGCAAACATCACGTAACGCCGGCTCCTGGCTTAACAATGCCTCTGACAGCTGTCCTTTACCGTCCGCTATTTCAAACGAATGGTTATTACGGGCAAGGAATCGAGCAACGGATAAGCCGCTGACCCCTAACCCTACAATCAATGTTTTTTTCGTCTCGATAGTCATATCAACGAATCTTCAAACTGGCCATGCCAACCAGCACCAGCACAAAAGTAATAATCCAAAAGCGCACAATGACTCGTGGCTCAGGCCATCCTTTCAATTCGAAATGATGATGCAGTGGCGCCATGCGAAATATACGCTTACCGGTTAATTTGAACGATGCAACCTGCAACACCACACTGACCGTTTCCATCACAAATACTCCTCCCATGATGAACAGTACCAACTCCTGCCGCACCAGCACAGCTGTCACACCAAGCGACGCACCAATGGCAAGCGCGCCCACATCACCCATGAACACCTGTGCCGGGTATGTATTGAACCACAGGAACCCCAACCCGGCACCCACTAAACTGGCGCAAAAAACAGTTAACTCGCCAACGCCTCTTATACCTGGAATACCAAGATACTCAGAGAAGACAGCGTGACCGGTAACATAGGCAAATATACCTAACCCGGCTGCCACCATCACCGATGGCATAATCGCAAGCCCATCTAACCCATCGGTTAAATTAACGGCGTTACTGGTACCGACAATGACAAAATAAGTCAGTGGTATGAAAAGCACTCCAAGATAAATAGAAACGTCTTTCACGTAAGGGATTAACAAGTTGACTTCTGCGGTGCTACGAGCAGTTTGATAAATAAATACTGCTGCGATTAATGCAGCGATTGACTGACAAAAATATTTTGATGATGCTGATAAGCCATCAGAGTTTTTCTGCATGACCTTGCGATAATCATCTACCCAGCCAATCGCACCGAAAGTAGTCATCACAAACAGCACCACCCAGACATATCGCACGGTCAAGTCAGACCATATCAGCACGCTTATTCCAATCGCTACAAGTATCATCGCACCGCCCATGGTCGGTGTACCGGCCTTGGACAAATGAGTGCTTGGCCCGTCTTCGCGTACACTTTGACCGATACTCGCCCTTTGTAGCCAGCGGATCATTATCGGGCCTACCACCAAACACGCCACTAACGAAGTGATGGCCGCCAAAATAGCCCGTAACGTAATATATCGAACAACTCGAAAGCCTTCATCAAATTGCGTCAGCCAATCAGAAAGGAGCAACATCATGAGGCAATACTCGCTGCAATTTCAGCGACTGCGGCTCTATCACTGAAAGCCAACCGCTTATCACCAACAAGTTGATAATCTTCGTGACCCTTGCCTGCAACAACAATTAAATCACCAGCAGCGACATCACTAATTGCTGCTTGAATGGCGGCATGACGGTCTCGCTCTACCCAAACTTGATCAGGATTTTCAAAGCCAGCCAAAATCTGACTGACGATGGCATCACCGTCCTCACCACGAGGGTTGTCATCAGTGACAATACAGCGCTGTGCATAACGCTCGGCAATACGTGCCATCAACGGGCGCTTACCCTGATCCCGCTCACCACCACAGCCGAAAACAACTATTAATCGGCCCTCTACATGTGTGCTTACACTTTGCAAGACAGACTCAAGTGCATGAGGATTATGGGCGTAGTCAACGATAACAGTTGCACCGTTTTTAAGCGGAATCGTTTCCATTCGACCAGGCACCGGCTTCAAATTTGAAAGCGATTTCACAGCAAGATCTGGCGACAAACCCACCACCACCAACACGGCAAACGTTGCTGTTAAATTGGCCACATTAAAACTGCCCAACAAGCCACTTTTCACCGTATAGCTTTGCCCCCTATACTCCAGCTTGAAACGTAGACCATCGGGTGAATGAGTAACACCGCTGTACCTTACGTGCCGCTCGCCGCCCTCTCCTTCGCCATAAGTGGTCAGCTCAAGATCTGTTAGCCGCCCCATTAAATTGATACCAAACTCGTCATCAGCATTGACCACAGCAGCACGAAGTTGTGGCTGGTAAAAAAGCATCTCTTTTGCTGCCCGATAACTGCTCACGTCACCGTGATAGTCCAGATGATCGCGACCAAGATTGGTCAGTACCGCCACATCGAACAGTATTCCGTTCACACGATTCTGCGCCAATGCATGTGAAGACACCTCCATGGCTGAATAGCCTGCACCCGCCCTGCTAAATCCAGCCAAAGCCGACTGCAGTGTGACTGCATCAGGCGTTGTTAGACCAGACTCTACTAACTGCCCGGTGAACCCCCAGCCTAATGTACCGATAACGCCGCAATTATCACGATTTTCATTTAACGCCTGGCCCACCAAATGACACACAGATGTTTTTCCATCCGTGCCTGTAACACCTATAACCTTTAGTAAACGCGATGGATCACCGTAGAATCGACTGACTATTTCACCGGCACGTTGCGGCAATTCACCAATCGAAATTACAGCAATAGAAGCAGACTCCAGAGTGGCTCTTTCTGCACCATCAGGCCTTGCTGAATCAGCACTGACCAATACCGCTACTGCTTCTGACGCTATAATATGTTGCAGGTAATCCAGCCCGTTGACTGTCGCACCTTGCAACGCGATGAAAAGATCACCCTTACGCAACTGACGACTATCAAGCTGAATACCACTGACCATACACTCATTCACCGCAGGCACAGTTACCCATGGCTCAAGCAATTCAGTCAATGAAACACCAGAGAAGCCAGATGCACTCACTGAGTACCCCTTGCCTGAAGGTCGTAGACCTCCTCGCCGTCCGGATTAATATTCCGGATTCTCAAAGCACCCGCCATAATGCGCGAAAAAACCGGCGCAGCAACCTCACCACCGTAGTATTTACCGCGTGGCTCTTTTATGACCACCACAGCAACCATGGCCGGATTACCTGCTGGCACCATTCCAGCAAACTGACTGATGTAACGATCGTCAGCGTATGACCCGTTTTCAGAAATATGCGTGGTTCCAGTTTTACCGGCAACGGTATAACCCGGAATACCCGCTGCTTTTCCAGTGCCACTACTGACCACCAGCTGCAACATGGAACGCAAGGAGCGAGCAATTTCCTCGCTAAACACTCTTTCTACACGCGGCTCACCATTCAGCTTTTGAAAGGTAACCTCGGGCATCAACCCATCAGCCGCCAGTGCAGCGTAAGCACGCGCCAACTGCAATACAGTAGTTGATATACCATAACCGTAAGACACTGTTGCCTGACGCACAACAGACCACTTAGAAAAGTGTGGCAGTGATCCCGACACTGCACCCGGAAACTCTATGACAGGAGTTTGACCAAAACCAAGCCGGTCAAAAGTACCCCACAACAAATCACGTTCAAGTTGCAGAGAAATTTTGCTTGCTCCGATGTTGCTCGAGTTTTTTAGTATTCCCGTCAATGAAAGTTCACCGTAATTTTTATAATCACGCACTACATAGCGACCCACATTAAAGCGACCCGGGGATGTATCGATTACATCATCAATTGTGAACTTACCTGACTCAAGCGCTGCCGCCACAGTGAAAGGTTTTATCGTAGAACCCGGCTCAAGCACGTCTGTCACAGCACGATTGCGCTGAATACCACCGGAGCGATCGGAAAACCGGTTAGGATTAAACGACGGCTGATTAACCATTGCCAAAACCTCACCTGTGTGCACGTCCAACACAACGGCCGAACCAGACTTAGCGCCGTTACGCTGAACGGCTTGCTTTAACTCACGGTAAGCCAGGTACTGAATACGCTTATCTATACTCAGCACTAAGTCACGTCCCGGACTGGCCTCAGCGACAAGTTCAATATCTTCGACTGCATCACCAAGTACATCCGTGACTACCCGACGCTTTCCGGGCGCCCCTTCCAGCCAAGTATCGAAGGCCATTTCCAGACCTTCCTGACCTTGATCATCAATATTGTTAAACCCAAGCACATGCGCTGTGATCTCGCCACTTGGGTAATAGCGACCGTACTCTCGCTGTATGTTTACCCCTTTAATCTGATCGCGATCTTTAATAGATTGCAGCGCTTTGGCAATTCGCGGGTGCACATGACGACGCAAGTAAATAAACTCGCGCTTGTTTTCCACGCCTTTGCTCACTAACTGACGCACACGCGCTGGATCCATCTCCAGTGCATAGCCAAGTAAATCTATCTTGTCTTCATACTTAGCCAATTCCTGCGGATCAGCCCAAATAGAATCGATAGGCGAGCTAACCGCCAACGGCTCACCATTACGGTCAAGCAGCATGCCGCGATGCGCCGCCAGAGGTAGCGTTCTTATTTGGCGAACATCGCCCTGATGCTGATAAAAGCCAGCATCGAGAATTTGCAGTTGAAACGCACGCCCCCACAACACCAACCCCAACAATCCAAAAAACGCGAGAATTGTCGCCCGACGCCCACCAAACCTTGATATTTTCCCTTCGCTGGTCATTTGAGCACCATCTTGATTTCGCTATGCTCCGGCATTCTCATACCCAGCTTACGACTGGCGAGATCTTCTATTCGACCAAAACGCGCCAGCGTGCTTTCTTCGATCTGTAATCTGCCCCACTCAACATTAGCGTTGTCAATGGACTTCTGAGCGTTTCGCATACTCTTGAATTGCATTCGACTATTGTGTTTGGTGTAAACAACACCCATCGCCGTTGCAACATTGAGCAACACAAGACAGCACACTGCCATTCGTAAACCGCTCATACTACTTTCTCTGCAATACGCATTATTGAAGAACGCGAACGTGGGTTACGGGCCACCTCTTCCTCACTGGGCCTGATTGCTTTTCCAATTTTTTTCAATGGAGACAAACGCTCCTGCCTTTCCACCGGCAACCCTCTTGGCAACACTACATCCTTGGCAAAACCTCGAATACAATGCTTCGCAATCCGATCTTCTAGCGAATGAAAACTAATCACAACGAGACGGCCGCCCGGACGCAGCAACGCGACACATGCATCAAGCGCAATTTTCAAATTGTCTAGCTCTCTATTAATAAATATTCTCAACGCCTGAAAACACCTTGTTGCCGGATGCTTGTGCCTCTCCCAGCGGGGATGAGCAAGTTTAATAATTTCAGCCAAGTCACGGGTAGTTACCACTGGACGCTGCTGAACGGTTTCGACCACTTTGCCTGCAATCCGCTTTGCATAGCGTTCTTCGCCGTACTCTTTAAAAACGATGGCCAAATCTTCTGCACTTACTGTGGCCAGCCACTCTGAAACCGGCTGCCCGCTGCTTTGATCCATACGCATATCCAAAGGCCCGTCGCGATCAAAGCTAAATCCACGGCTTGCCTGATCCAGCTGTGGTGACGAAACACCTAAATCTAACAACACACCGTCAACTGGAATCCCACTATGGCCCCGCTCGACAGCTGCTTTTATTTCACTGTAGTTACAGTGCACAATTGAAAAACGCTGATCAGCAACAAATAGCTGACTGGCGTGATCAACTGCCTCTTCATCGCAGTCGAGCGCTAACAAGTGACCGTCATTTCCCAACGCATCTAAAATTGAACGACTGTGCCCACCACGACCAAAGGTCGCATCAATGTAAAACCCACCTTCACGAATTGTTAGCGCGTCGACCGCCTCGCGATGCAATACAGATATATGGCCTGTAGTCATTACATTTTGAACCCGATGTCCAAACGCTCACTGCTCGAGTTCAGGCTACTCATTAACTTTTCAGTTCCCTCTTTACTCACACGTAACCAATCTTCTTCAGCCCATAACTCAAACTTCTCGTTATGGCCTACCAACACTGCACTTTTTTCAAGATTAATTCTTTCCCTGGACTCCTGCGGAATCAGTAACCGGCCGCTGCCATCCATATCAACCTCATGAGAGTTGGAATAGATGATTCGTTGAACTTCACGAAAGTTTTGAGATTGATCAGCCACCTGATCCATTTTTCGCATGCACTTTACCCACTCACCATGTGGGTAAATATTCAGACATCCGTCAAACGGGTTCAGCGCAACAACCAACTTTCCATCACAGGCATCTAACAATTGCTCTCTATAACGCGCAGGGACAGCGATCCGCCCTTTGGAGTCAAGAGTAATGTTAGTTTTGCCAAGAAGCATCAGAAAGCCAAGCTATTAGTAATATTCCACATCGACCCACAACGCTACACATGACCGATCGGACACAACACAACTTTACCACACCGACTTCTACTTACAAGTTACTTGAGATGTTTATTTGAAAAATATTGAGCGAAGACAATAAGTTACATCGCACTTTTTACCGCCCAATTTTGGAAAGACAGTTACCTTGTAAATCAGCCGCTTACGAGACAGATAGAAGAATTCACTTTAGTAACTGTATCAAACTCGACTCACACTCAAATCTCTGGCAGGCACCACGCTGACCACGAAAGCGGAAATAACAAAATCAAAGGTCGCTAAATGACACATTTCCCGATACGATCTGCCTCGGAAGTCGACCAGGCAGTCGCTGCTTAGGCAGAGGAAAGTCCGGGCTCCATAGGGCAGAGTGCCAGGTAACGCCTGGGGGGTGTAAACCCACGGAAAGTGCAGCAGAGAGCAAACCGCCTAAGTCACGCTCGCGTGACCGGTAAGGGTGAAAGGGTGCGGTAAGAGCGCACCGCGTTGGTGGCAACATTCGACGGCATGGCAAACCCCACTCGGAGCAAGATCAAATAGGAAAGCAATGCCGCGGCCCGCGGTGCTTTCGGGTAGATCGCTAGAAATGCAGGGCGACCTGCATTCAAGATGAATGACTGTCCTCGACAAAACCCGGCTTACGGTCGGCTTCCACCTTTCATTCACCAGCAGCAGACGATTAGCGAGACTGCTCTACCAACCAGTTATATAGTATTTTTTTATCTACCCCGGAATGCTTGGCAACTATAGCAACAGCCTTGCGAGGCGCGAGTTCGTCAGCAACCGAAAGCAAAAGTGATTGTATTTCAACAGAAAAACTCATCTCCGTCTCCTGCGCCCCGGCCACAACCAAAACAAACTCGCCTTTTTGCCATTGTGGATTAGCCTCAAGCCGAGAGAGCAAATCGCCAACCTCACCCAACAATACTGTTTCAAAAGTTTTAGTCAGTTCACGGGCAATGCAGATCTTACGGTCAGCACCCAACACGGCGCACATGTCAGCCAGCGTATCAAGCACTCGGTGCTTAGACTCAAAGAACACCTGCGTTACTGGACTGCTTGAGACATCTTTTAAGATATGGCAACGCGCCACCGACTTAGCGGGCAGAAACCCGCGGAAAGTGAATTTATCAGTCGGCAAACCGCACACCGACAAACACGCCAACACGGCAGATGCACCCGGCACAGGACTGACGGCATAACCTGCGCGGTGACATGCTGCGACAATACGGTAGCCAGGATCACTTATGAGAGGTGTCCCCGCATCAGACACCAGCCCAACTCGCTGCCCATCGACCAACCGGGCTAGAATTTCTGATATTCGCCCTTCTTCGTTATGCTCGTGAAGCGAGTGCAATGCTGGCGACACCCCCAGATGCCGACACAACTGAGCAGTATGGCGTGTATCCTCTGCATATAAACAGTCGAGATCAGCAATGACTTCTTTTGCTCGAACCGTAATATCTGCCAAATTACCTATTGGCGTGGCTATAACGAAGAAAACACCCTTTTTTGAAGAGTCCTTTTCTGTGGACATAGTACAATTAGCCTGTAACTAACATAACGGTGGGAAGATCTCCTTTATTGTCGGGCATATTTGCTCACATTGCACTAGCACAAGAGGCTTTCGCGAGCCGCTAAATTCCACCCCATCACTTCAACTTAATATTTTGACCAGAGAGCTCAGGCTCAAAAATGGAGTACACGTGTTAAGCACCAGAATTATTCAAAGCCTCCGCGCGCTACTGACACCCACAGCACTGCTGTTTACGCTACTCAGCGCACTGATGTCCGGCTGCGGCACCC
This sequence comes from Granulosicoccaceae bacterium, assembly GCA_023301405.1. Taxonomy (GTDB): domain Bacteria; phylum Pseudomonadota; class Gammaproteobacteria; order Granulosicoccales; family Granulosicoccaceae. Next base: position 16,246 of record JALZUX010000258.1, read on the forward strand.
AACAAGTACGAACCGACTCCGGAACAACACCCATTCAGGCGCAAAAGCCAACACCAGAAATGGCCAATCAACTCCTGGCCAGTGGCGACACTGCGCAGGCAGCTCACATATACGCTCAACTAGCGAGTACCGAAACCGACCCACAACGGCAGCAGGAATTACAACTGCTGGCAACTGAGTTGTACTTTGATAGCGAACTCTACAACGATGGCGCCAGGTTATTCAGCGCCCTGCCGGCAACAATGAGTATTCAACCACTACAGCAACGCAGAGACATAGCCGAAGCTTATTATCTAATCGCGCAACGCCAACCACAGGAAGCACTACAACGGTTGCCACAACTGCGCGCCCTCACCGACTCAATATCGCGCAATAGAAGCTTGGAAATCCAAGCTCGCGCCCATGAATTATTAGGTCAACCCGCCAAGTCTCTTAAAGCACGCATTCAAATTGAAGCCAATTTGACCATCCCTCAGTCGGTGAATCTAAATCACACACGAATATGGCAAATGCTTAGCAGTTTAGATTCTGAGAGCCTACAACACATGACAAAAACTCCGGGAGGCACCACTTATCGAGGCTGGCTGGAGTACACCATGCTGGCACGCAGTGAAAAATCACTTACCCCGGAAATCTACGCCCAACGAAGCGCCTTATGGCAAAGCCGCTACAACGGCCACCCCGCCGCCGCTGTGGCACAAGGCGGCTTTGCCGACGACACCGTACAAACCGCAACGCGTACTTCTATCAACCCCAGCCAAATAGCACTACTTCTACCCTTGACAGGACAATTTAGCGAAATTGGCGCCGCCATAAAATCAGGATTCATTGCCGCCCGTTTCACGGATGGCGCAGCAACATCAGTAAAACTCTACGACACGAAAAGCAATGCAGGCCATGCCGTCGAACAATATCAACTCGCCACAAGTGAAGGCGCTTCGCTGGTAATAGGGCCACTGAACAAATCGGCAGTAATTAACCTTGCAGCTAACAACCTCATCGCGGTGCCCACATTGTCACTTAATTATGTCGGGGACAACCTACCGGGCCACGCCAATCTCTATCAATTCGGCCTGCTACCAGAGGACGAAGCTCGTGATGCCGCTCACTACGCAAAAAACGAAAAACACAACAAAGCACTAATCTTTGCGTCTGACAGCGTCATTGGCCAACGCATGGCCGATGCATTCAGTGCAACCTTCAGCGCCAACGGCGGACAAGTTATTGGCACTGAATCAATTCCTGAAGATGCCTACGATTACTCCCGACAACTCACCAAACTGCTAGCCATTAACTCCAGTCACTCCCGCAAACGGAACCTGGAAAAACTACTTGATACAAACCTAGAGTTTGAACCTGCAATTCGCGCTGATATCGATGTTATTTTTATGGCGGTAAACTCAGAACACGCCAGATTGCTAAAGCCACAATTAAAATTCCACCATGCCGGAGATGTACCTGTGCTAAGCACCTCAATGGTGTTTTCGGGCAAAACAGATGAAAAAGCTGATAGTGACTTAACGGGTGTTCGCTTCAATGAGATTCCGTGGCTTCTCACCGATGCTACCAGCAACTCA
>JALZUX010000259.1 GCA_023301405.1 Granulosicoccaceae bacterium
ACAATATCTTCCGGCAGATCAGGCTGATTAAACGCATCTAATCGACGAAATAACGCGACCACCCGGGCAACTAGATGCTCAAGGCTGATATCTTTGGTCAAGTAATCGTCTGCACCAAGTCGCAACCCCGAGATAGTGTCAAGCTCTGAATCTCTGGCTGTCAGGAAAACAATTGGCAACGTTGGCGCCATACTTCGCAACTCACGACAAAGCTCGAAACCGCCTTCGATCTCGTCACCCAGGCCCACGTCAATAATGGCCAACTCGGGCAACTTATCTCTGAAGGCTGACATCGCCTTACCACGAGACTCATAGGTAGATACATCATAACCACAGCGCTCCAGCACCTCACGGTAGTTCGCTTGCAACGCTGGTTCATCTTCTACAATCGCGATTTCACGACGCATTTCTAGTGTGCACTATTCATAGGTTGACGGATCCTGACCTTCTGTTTACCGAACCACCAAAAGAATTCATTTCTTTCATCGCTTGATTTAACAATGTGACTATCCCACTCTATATTGTTCCGGATATGCTTCGCACGGCCCCGATCCACTAGCAAGTACCTGTCATTCTCAAATCAATTATCCAAATAACACTATCATCGATTAACAAGATTAACCTTTACTATCTGCACGCCGCTCGCACACCTGCCGTTTTACCATTTCCTCATAAATTATTGACGAAACGGCGAAGAGTGTTGTTAGCTGGTCGCTAATACTATAATGCGACATCTGTACTTCTGGCACCTTAACACCAGAATCACACCAAACCGTAAGCCTGTGATGAGAAAGAGAAAATTGTGACTACTGAAAGAGAATCGATGGATTTTGATGTGGTGATTGTCGGCGGTGGCCCCGCAGGACTATCCACCGCGTGCCGGCTTATGCAGCTGGCCGCAGAAAAAAGCGAAGAAATCAGCGTGGTTGTGCTTGAAAAAGGATCAGAGATAGGCGCGCACATTCTATCCGGAGCCATACTTGAGCCCACAGCGATAAATGAGCTCTTCCCTGACTGGAAAGAGAAAGGCGCACCGTTACACACGCAGGTCACTGGCGATGAAATGCACTTTTACACCAGCATGGAAAAATCCATCAAAGTGCCAAACTTCATGATTCCAAAACCCATGCACAATGACGGCAATTACATTGTCAGCCTTGGCAATGTCACGCGCTGGCTTGGCGAGCAGGCAGAGTCACTGGGTGTAGAAATCTTTCCTGGCTTCGCCGCCGCTGAAATTCTTTACAACGATGACGGCAGCGTGGCAGGAGTCGCCACCGGTGACATGGGTATTGGTGCCGACGGCAAGCAAAAAGATTCGTTCGAGCCCGGCATGGAACTTCGCGCTAAATACACAGTATTTGCAGAAGGTTGCCGCGGGCATCTAGGCAAGCAACTGATAAAAAAATACCACCTTGATGAAGGCAAAAGCCCACAACACTATGGCATCGGCCTGAAGGAACTCTGGACGATTGACAAAGACAAGCACCAACCCGGTTTAGTGGTACATGGCGCAGGCTGGCCGTTAGGTGAAAGCGGCGCCACTGGCGGATCATTTCTATATCACCTTGAAAATCAACAGGTTGTCGTTGGGCTGATTGTTGACCTAAGTTATGACAACGCCCATCTAAGCCCGTTTGATGAATTTCAAGTATTCAAACACCACGCTTCGGTAAAATCAGTGCTCGAAGGTGGAGAGCGAATATCCTACGGTGCAAGAGCGATAGTCAAAGGTGGCTTAAATTCACTGCCCAAAATGACTTTCCCCGGCGGCCTCATTGTCGGTTGCGATGCCGGCACATTGAACTTTTCAAAGATCAAAGGCAGCCACACTGCCATGAAAAGCGGCATGATAGCAGCGGAAACATTATTCGAAGAGTTTGCACAAAACAAAGAAAGCACCGGCAAAGATCTTGAAGCATTCACCCGCAATTTTGAAGACAGCTGGCTGTACAAAGAGCTACACGCCTCACGGAACTTTGGCCCCGCGATGCACAAGTTTGGCACCTATCTGGGCGGCGCCTTTAACTACATTGATCAAAATATCGTGAAAGGCAAAATGCCGTTTACTCTGACCGATGATGTCGCCGACCACGACACCCTGAAAACCGCTGAAGACAGCAACATGATTCACTATCCACGACCGGATGGTAAATTCAGTTTCGACAAGCCAAGCTCTGTGTTCTTGTCAAACACCAATCACGAAGAAGACCAGCCATCCCACCTCACCTTGGCTGATTCATCAATTCCAATTTCCACAAACTTGCCGACATGGGCCGAGCCTGCGCAACGCTACTGTCCCGCCGGCGTATACGAAGTCATTGAGAAAGATGGCGAAAAGCAGTTTCAGATCAATTCGCAAAATTGCGTGCACTGCAAAACCTGCGACATAAAAGACCCAAGCCAGAACATCACCTGGGTGGTCCCTGAGGGTGGTGGCGGGCCAAATTATCCTAATATGTAAAAGCAATTATGAGCGCTGGCGGCAACAAGGAGTGTCGCCTAGTGCTGGGGGTTAAGTTTGTAATTCACCCACGGCAGACACGGTTGTCAGTCCTCTCTCACAACCTTCAGTATTCGCGCAGCAGTTCACATTAGGCGTGCCAGACTTAGCAACAAGCACCCAATCGGCTAACCGTTGACGGTTGCAATACTTAAATCAGTTTTTACTGGGGCTACGCTACGCTGGCTTTTTGCCGCTAAATGATTGAAGGACCAAGCATTGATGGTAGCCATTTGAAAGTTTGCCTGACTAGGCTTCACTTTTGTAATGGCGGAGAGCGAGGGATTCGAACCCCCGGAGGATTTAACTCCTCAACGGTTTTCAAGACCGCCGCATTCGACCACTCTGCCAGCTCTCCGAGTTCTTGCAGTAGATTAGTTCGCAAGTTCTCTATAATACTCAATTGTAGACGTAAAAGCCATGCTTTGAACACAACATACATTGAAATTTGTTCATAGAAGCCCTATTGTTATTTATAAAGGGCGACGGTATACATCTATGTGGTCCCAGTTTATTAAAACACGAATCAGGAGTTCACCTTGGCTATTCAAACCATTGACCGCGCAAGCGAGTTAACCACCAACAAAGTACTGCGCGATACCTATCGCCTGCTCTCTCTCACCTTGCTTTTCAGCGCCTTCACTGCAGGTGTTTCTTACTTTTTGCGGCTGCCACACGCGGTTTCAATGGTGTGCACTTTCGGCGCCATGGGATTGTTGTGGTTTGTGCTCCCTAAATTTTCAAATTCAGCAAAAGGCATTTGGGTTGTTTTCGCAGTTACTGGCTTATTGGGGGTTGGCTTAGGCCCAATGCTCAATCACTACCTGGCCACCGCTAACGGTCCGACAATGGTAGCCACGGCCCTCGGCGGCACAGGTGTGATCTTTTTCGGCCTATCTGCCTTCGCTTTGGTGACCAAGAAAGACTTCTCCTTTATGGGCGGTTTCTTGTTTGCCGGTTTCATGGTCGTAATCATGGCAGTAATTGCCAATATCTTTCTCAGCATGCCTGGGCTTAGTATCGTCATTTCTGCAGCCATCATATTGCTTATGAGCGGATTCATCCTGTTCGACACCAGCCGCATCGTCAATGGCGGCGAAACAAACTACATCAACGCGACTGTAGGCCTGTTTCTGTCGCTCTATAACATCTTCCAAAGCCTGTTATTCCTCCTAGGAATGAGCAGCGACGACTAAACAGCACAATAAGCTGGTGACCAAGCCCCGCTCTTGCGGGGCTTTTTTATGCATAAAGATCTTAATTGGAGAAGAAAATGGGAATGGGTTGGAAAATCGCGATGGCAGTAATGATGTTGTTTTTCCTTTTTCGCCTCTGGCCAACAGCAAAGGCATGGATGGAGAACGGACCAAAAGGCTCCACCAGCGACTGGACAACAGCGGCGCTTCTTCTTGGCGGGGTGATGCTATTTGTATGGGTTCTTACTAAAATAGTGTAGACATAACCACCTGATTTACTGAGTATTGATAACTAATCCCCTCCCACACTACCAGTGGCAGTAGCGGTATCACCATTATCAACTTCACCTTACATCAAGCCACAAGCATACTTTTCACTGCCAAATTGCTTGCCTCGATGAGACCTTCATCGCCAAGCAATCACCTTAAAAAACTCCCTAACTCACTCATTAATAAGCGAGTAATTAAGAACTGATCGCTCCAGATCAGTGGCCTACAGCCGACCTCTTCTATATCCACTATAAGATTGTAGCGGTGTAAGAAATTGCGGTGAAAAAGAGATAATCGATCCAAACCAGTCATTGAGCCTCTAGAGCAACGGATACTTTTTTCCGCTGACCCGCTTGGTCTGGGCATCGACTCGCCCGACCCTGCCGACGCTAAGGCTCAAACTTTCCCTGAAAATACTCAGCGAGAACCGGCGCCAACTGAAGTTTTCATCGTTGATCAACTATCCCTTAAACCTGATCTCATGATTGACTTCGAAACAGAGCCTGAAATCCCATTGGCCATCACCGCTATTGATGAAGGTGGAGAGTCTTATACGCAACTGGTCACATTACTAGTCACCGATACAAACGATGCACCAGTATCCCAACTTACGCCAGAACCCCTGTCAGCGGCCACTCCATTTTCGTTTGCGCTACCGCCACAGACGTTTGTCGATCAAGATGATGACCAACTCACTTACAGTGCCACGCCTGAAAACGGTGATCCTCTGCCAACCTTGATCATATTTGACCCGAGCACGCAGGAATTCACGATTAGAACTACTACATTGACCCCTTACCGGTGGCTGGGCACTCTAACCGGGGGTGATGATGACACCGATCAAGAAACCTTAGAATCTATGGTCGAAGAAATCCCGGAGACGGAAGACCTAGAAAAAGACAACGACTGCAATGACAAGAATGCGGCCAGAGATAAAGCAGCGTAAAAAACGTAAAGCCCGGTTGATAGAGCAGAAGGGGAAACAGCGTGGGCGGCGTAACGTCAATACACATCGCCCAGACATCCCAATGAGTCAACAAAATGACTCACCGGGTCAATAAATTGGCAACAGCCGTGGGAATTTTGTCACTCTTAAAAACCAAGTGTGGTCGCTAACACCTAACGACCACACATTTACCAGCATTTATTGCCCTTCTAGCAGCGCTTCCCAGGTGTAACCTGATCCTTCAAGAATACGACGTAGCTTTTTCAACGCTTCCATCTGGATCTGACGTACACGTTCTCTGGTGACGCCTAATTCCTTGCCAACATCTTCAAGAGTTGTGCGCTCATAGCCATGCAGGCCAAAACGACGAACAACCACTTCCCGATGCTTGCTTTCAAGCTTCATTAACCAGTTGTTGATCTGCTTATGGATGCTCTCATCCTGTAGCTTGTGAGCCGGATCAGGATTGTTGTCGTCAGGGATGATATCAAGCAACGGGCGGTCGCCGTCTGGCCCCATAGCCACATCAACGGACGATACGCGATCACGCAAACCTAACAAACGCTTCACATCAGCAACCGGCTTTTCACATTCGGCGGCTATATCTTCAATCGTTGGTTCATGATCCATTTTTTGCTGCAAACGGCGCTCAGCTTTAAGATAAACATTCATTTCCTTAACCACGTGGATCGGCAAACGAATGGTTCTGGTTTGGTTCATCAAAGCACGTTCGATGGTCTGTCGAATCCACCATGTGGCATAGGTTGAAAAGCGAAAGCCACGCTCAGGATCAAATTTTTCAACAGAGTGAATTAGTCCCAGATTGCCCTCTTCGATAAGATCAAGAAGCGTCAAACCCCTGTTTAAATAGCGTCTGGCTATCTTAACGACCAATCGCAGGTTGCATTCAATCATCTTGGCTCGGGCTTTTTCATCGCCTTTCTGCGCAAGTCGGGTGTAAGATTTCTCTTCGTCGGCCGTCAGCAACGGCGAATGTTCAATTTCTTTCAGATAAAGACGAGTAGCGTCCATATCTCGAGATCGTGCCTTATTACTTGGCGACGCCGCTTTGGTGCGGGTCAGTTGTGCAGCAAACGTCTCTTCGTCTTCGGTCTCAACTTCTTCTTCGTCGTCATCAATGTCTTCATTCACATCAACAACGTCGTCACCCCGTGAATTCGTCGCGTTTAAACGCTCTTCGCTTTCACTCGCATCCCATTCGGCTAATTGACTCTGGCCCATTCTTGCTCTCTCCGCAAATAGTAATTTTAATTATATTTATGCGAAGCTGAATCTTTCCGTCCTGCGTTTTAAACCGGTCGCGCCACATCAGTGGCGCGCGAAACAACTTCGGTTTAATACATCGCAACAAACGTGCCAAGTATGGATTCAGGTGTTAGTTTTATAACGCTGGTAGATAATCAACCGGATTTACCGGCTCACCATTACGGCGAATTTCAAAGTGTAGTTCAGTGCTGTCAGATTGCGCATCCCCTACCACAGCGATCAAATCTCCAGCCTTAACCTTTTGGTTTTCCTTAACAAAAATGTCGCTTACTTTAGAATAAGCGCTTAGAAAATTATCTTCATGGCGTAAAATAACCAGATTTCCGTAGCTTGCCAAGTCTCGGCCGCTGTAAACCACTTCGCCATCAGCTGCCGCCTGAACTCCAGCACCTGGACCTGCATTGATGTCGAGTCCTTGTCGGTTTATCTCGCGAAGATCAAACTCACGAGTGATTTGGCCCACCGCAGGCCAGTTCCAACCTTCCGCCCGCGTATTGACAGTCACACTCTTGACTGCAGAAGCTGCACTGATATCGTCTTTGATCTGCACACTACCGGCACTAGGAATCGGCGCCTGAGCCACAGTCACGGCAGGCGCTGCAGTTGAGGGAATGGGAACACGCACATTTTGTACGATTGTTTCTGTACCTTCAGGGCGTGCCACGCTATTAGACTTAATTGCCGCCTGATCAACCCTCACATCGTTAATAACAGTGGAATCCGGCAGAGTTGGCAACGCGCCCGGTAATGGAGGTAAGGTTACCAGCGCGGTAGGGGGCGCAGGTAATTCAGATACGAACAACGGCGAGCCATCATCCAGAAGTGCATCAGCTGGCTCACGTACAGCAACCACTTGCTCTCTTGGAACAACCGGAACCACCGTACCTTCCGCTGCAACCACTGGCGAACGATAAACGTCGGTTGCTGGTGTAGCGGTGCCAGCAGCCGGGACCATTATGACCTGCCCCGCTTCTGGGACAGCTTGGCCATCAGTCACTACCCGCGTATCGCGGCCACCCCGAGCAAGTACCAGGCGCTGGCCTGGCTTAAGGACGTTAGCGTCTAGCTCATTAGTAGAGGCTAGAATATTTGGGTCAAGGCTATAGCGATCCGCAACGGATTCAATCGTATCGCCGGGTTGTACAACGTAGGAATTGGAATCAAATCGGATTTCATCGGTGCTTACTGTTTCCAGTATGCCGCAACCTCCGACCATTAGTAGAGAACTGGCGCAGACAGCGGTGCCCAATTTTGTGTAAGTCATATTCAGCCTTTCAAATGCAATGTGCTAGTGGCTTACCACGGAATACAAATCCGAACTTGCGTCAGCATAAAGCGAGGCGATGCTGATGACTGATTCATCAGAGCCTCATGCGAGCTTGCGGAACCCAAGGTAAAACCCGTAAAAAAACAAAGCCGCGCGAAAGACTTTGTCTCGTTGATGCATTTATACGGTAGCAAAATAAAAACTGCAATGAAAACAGACTGCAGGATCGCTTTGTTAATCCAGTTACTACCTATTTGTAACCTGAACGGGCCAAATACCCACCTAAACACTTGATTCAGCCAACGAACCAGCACAAAAGTAACATCACTCACTTTTCTGCAAAAACAGAGATCGTCGCCGGGAAATCGGATTTTGAGTTCAGATATTCCTGATCAATCGAGCCGAATAGCCGCTCTTCTTTAGCGTTTTGATTGCCATATCTTGCTCGAAATCTCACACCCTCGCAACGACCCTAGCTCTCGGGCTAGCACGTTCCTGACAAAAACGGCACAAACCTCACTTCTTCAATATACTGAATTTGGGGTGGCTTGTTATCCCGGCAACGCATCACCGCCAGTTTCTGTTGACCCCGTTGCGGACCAACCGGCCCCACCAGCACACCTTCGTGGCTTATCTGGTTAATCAGTGCTTGCGGCACTTCTTCCATCGCCGCCGTCACAATCACCGCATCAAAAGGTCCCTCGTCGGCCCACCCGTCAATTCCGTCAATATAGCGCGACTTAATATTTCGGTACCCCAAGTCCCCAAAAAGACGGCCAGCACGATGAGACAAGCTGCGAATTCGTTCTAGGGTGTAAACATGGTCGACCAACTGCCCCAGAATCGAGGCCTGATATCCAGTCCCGGTACCAATTTCAAGCACTCGCTTCACTGGCTTGCCGTGCATTCCACTATTGATCACCAATTGGGTCATTAGAGCAACTACATAGGGTTGAGATATGGTTTGCCCTTCACCAATCGGTAACGCACAGTCTTCATAAGAGCGCGACGCCATCGCCTCGTCGACAAAGCAATGCCGCGGCACATCGATCATCGCCTGCAACACTGACTCATCA
>JALZUX010000260.1 GCA_023301405.1 Granulosicoccaceae bacterium
CCTAGTGGTATTGATGGCTACCATGGTGGCGCCAAGAAAAGAAAGCCCTAACCAGTAGCGGCAAAAAAGTACTGCGTCATCGATGATAAGCGCGACCGCATCGGTATCGGTAATGCCGTTGCAGTGAAGTTCTATAGCTGCTGCAATGGCGTGGCGTCGACAGTCGGAAAATGTCCATTGGCTCGATTCGATAAACTCGATAGCTATGTCTAGCGGGCGGGCGGGCGTCGGCCTGGCTGTTGATAATGTGTTTTATGGTCCAGTTCTGCGGGTGCTCTATGATGGATTGGCGGTTCATGAGTTCACTCTAGCAAAAGCTGGCTTGTAATCACCATTGTAAAAGTGATCTTCTGTTTTAGGTCGGGTTGAGTTCGTTTAGCTTGAAGGTTGCGCCCGGTGGCCAATCTGCAGCCGATTGAACTCACTGGAACACCACTGTGCCGGAGGTCCATTTGTCTTCGCGGAGAGGCAGGAAGCTTAGGCTTACATGGTACTTTAAGCCCCTTCGTGGGTGCATAGGGCGCTTGGGTCTTGCAGATGCGGTGGGGTGCTTTTGGTCGGTGCTTGAATGTTGTGGTCATGAAATTCTGCGCTGGCTTGCGTGAGTTTCAAGGGGTCTTTCTTGTGGTGGTGGAAAGGCACACAATTGGTTTGTTGTTGGCTTTAACAACGGCATGAGGTGTCAGCTGGATTTCCATCAGCAGGGCGACTAGTTGTTCTTTTTCTTGTGAGGTCGATCGATATATTTTTGGCTCAACTACCCTTGCCAGGTGTATACCCTTGCTCTCGGGCAGGCTTCCGAATATTAAGTGAACAGCCAACCGGCTACATACAGCAGGCAACACATTAAGCACGCGTGAGAGGCTCGCTAATCTCTGGTTTCTGGATGGGCGCTAAATTGGACGATCGGTGCTGTGATTCGGTCTTTGGCTTTTGGTTGCTACCGGGACCGGCACGCTAGGCTTTCAGCGGTTATTATTGCTGTTGTGTGGGCAGTATCCTAGTCCCATTAATCTGGCCCACTAACTGGCTGTCGTACTGGTACTGCCTGAATAACGGCAGAACAACTATGCTTCTAGATATATGCGATAAGAGTGTATAACTGAGTTAGCTGCTCCACAAATCGAGTGGAGCCTGCCCATACGATTGCCCTTTATCAGGAGAGACACTATGCTTCTGGTTTTTGACTTTGAATTGTACGGGCAGTCGTGCCTACAACGTAGATAATAACGAAATCGCGTTGCTCCTTTTCTTAAGGGTCAGCTTACAAACTGGTTTTGGAAGAGGTGCGCGATGCAACAGTCAGTGACTCCTGGGGATACAAATTAATGTTCACTAACAACCCGTTTGCCGAGATGTCGGCGCTGATACCGGCTTCGGTTATGCAGGGCTATGTCGTCTTGATGATCCTGCTGGTTATCGGTGGAACTGTGCTCGACATGAGACACAAGCAGAGCGCAAAGTATTTTTTCGAAAATTCTAAGAAAGCCCAAAAAAATGCCAAGCGAAAGGTTGGCGGTGGAAAAAAAGCCTGGCTTGCCACAAAAACTGTGACTAACGAAGTACTGACTTCTTCCGAGTTCTGCAATTCGCGTCGCCGACTGTCACACCTGCTGACAATGTATGGCTTTATTTTGTTTGTGGTGACAACTGCGATTTTGATTTTTTCTCACGCATCGCCGGAAGCAAGCGCGCCAACAGTGGTCACATTGCTTTGGCATCTTGGTGCGCTGATGCTTTGCGGCGGCGGCTACTGGTTTTGGTTTTCTATTCGCGTTGATGTGGCTTCAGAAGGGGTTAAGTGGAATCAATTTAATGGCCGCGGTGATCTTTTCATTCTTGGGCTGCTGTCGACAGCGACTTTTGGTTTGCTGTGGTCCTTTACGCAAACTCTGGGTGCCGGTAGTTTGTCGATGTTTTTCTTTGTGATTTTCATCCTCAGCTCTACCGTCCTGTTTGGGTCGGTATATTGGTCGAAGTTCGCTCATATGTTTTTTAAACCTGCTGCTGCCTTTCAGAAAAAAGTGGCTCAGGCAGATGGCTCAAACGAGAACTTGCCTGCCGACTTCGATCTGTCGGATCCTGAAGTGCAGGCAAGATTTCCCGATATCCCTGAATACATGGGTGCTAACCCACCCAATATGGGACTCGGTATCAAACGCGAAGCCCCTCGCCACTTCTAATTTGTCTTAAGACCGGAGATTCTACTATGCCTACATTTGTATACATGACACGTTGTGACGGGTGCGGTCATTGCGTCGATATCTGTCCTTCAGACATCATGCATATCGACACAGTTACCCGCCGCGCTTACAACATTGAACCCAATATGTGCTGGGAGTGTTACTCCTGCGTCAAAGCGTGTCCTCATCAAGCCATTGACGTCCGCGGCTACGCAGATTTTGCCCCTCTTGGGCATTCTGTGCGAGTAAAGCGTGATGAAGAAAAAGGCACCATCGCGTGGCGCATCAAGTCTCGCAATGGCGAGAAAGACATTGATTTACTTGCGCCAATCACTACCAAGCCTTGGGGCAGTGGCACGCCGATACTGAGTGAAGTAGAGCCACCAACTCAGGAGCAGCGCGACAGCGAACTTCTATTCAACGAGCCCAAGTACATCCGCTTTGACGAAGGCGACATCCACACCCTGAAGACCAACGGTTTGGTGATGAAGCAAGGGGTAACCTACTAATGAAGTTTGAAACTGTCGTCGAAGATGACATTGATATCCTTGTTTGCGGCGCGGGTCTTGGTGGCACCGGTGCGGCGTTTGAAGCCCGGTACTGGGGACAAGACAAGAAAATTATCGTTGCCGAGAAAGCCAATATAGATCGCTCTGGTGCTGTTGCTCAGGGTTTGTACGCGATTAACTGCTACATGGGCACACGTTTCGGTGAAAATAACCCGGAAGATCACGTACGGTATGCGCGTATTGATCTCATGGGTATGGTGCGTGAAGATCTGTTATTTGATATGGCACGCCACGTTGATTCAACAGTGCATCAGTTTGAAGAATGGGGTCTGCCATTGATGCGTGATCCTAAGTCTGGCAATTACCTGCGTGAAGGCCGCTGGCAGATTATGATTCATGGTGAATCTTATAAGCCGATAGTTGCAGATGCCGCCAAAAAATCTGCCGATCAGGTGTTCAACCGCATTTGTGTGACCCATCTATTAATGGATGACGCGAAAGAAAACCGGGTTGCAGGTGCTGTTGGTTTTAATGTGCGGACTGGCAATTACCACGTTTTTAAATCAAAAGCGGTGATTGTAGCGGCCGGTGGTGCGTCTAACATTTTTAAACCACGCTCAGTCGGTGAAGGTGCGGGTCGAGTCTGGTATGCACCCTGGTCTTCAGGTTCAGCTTATGGTCTGTTGATCAACGCTGGCGCGAAGATGACGCAAATGGAAAACCGTATCGTTCTTGCACGATTTAAAGATGGTTACGGACCTGTTGGCGCTTACTTTTTACACCTGAAAACTTATACCCAGAACGGTATGGGTGAAGAATACGAATCAAAATGGTGGCCTTCTCTGCAAGAGATCGTCGGCAAAGAATACCTGGATCCTGAAGTCTCGCACGCGACTCATCGGCCTATCCCAACTTGCCTGCGAAATCATGCTTTCATCTCTGAGGTGAATGCCGGTCGTGGTCCGATTCACATGGTCACAATGGAAGCATTTCAAGATCCGCACCTCGAGGAAATCGGCTGGCACAACTTTCTGGGTATGACAGTAGGGCAAGCCGTACTTTGGGCTGCTACTGATGTAGATCCGAAATATGAAAATCCTGAACTAACTACCTCTGAACCATATGTAATGGGTTCTCATGCTACTGGTTGTGGCGCTTGGTGTTCAGGCCCGTCTGATCTTTCGCCGCCAGAGTATTACTGGGGCTATAACCGCATGACCACCGTTGAAGGTTTGTTTGGTGCTGGTGATGCCGTCGGTGGTACGCCACACGCGTTCTCTTCAGGGTCATTCACTGAAGGCCGATTAGCTGCCAAAGCGGCGTGCCGTTATATTGATGATGGCAAGGCCGAGGGTATTGTTGTATCCGAAGAGCAACTCGAACGACGCAAAACAGAGATCTTCAAGCCGATGGAAACTTATCGGGTCTACCGCAATGAGATCACCGCTGGCTCTGTGAACCCGAATTACATCAACCCGCGTCAAGCGCTTGATCGCCTGCAGAAGCTGATGGACGAGTACGCAGGTGGTGTGACGGTCAGTTACATGACCAATGAAAAGCTGCTGAATATCGGTTTGCAGAAAATGAAGCTGTTGGAAGAAGATCTCGAGAAGCTTGCTGCAGAAGACATTCACGAGTTGCTGCGTGCCTGGGAGATCAAGCATCGTCAGTTGACTTCCGAGTCTGTACTTCAGCACACCTTGTTTCGTAAGGAAACTCGCTGGCCCGGTTACTACTACCGTGGCGATCACATGAAGCTGGATGATCAAAACTGGCACGTACTTACCGTTTCACGGCGCGATCCGGAAACCGGTGAATACACTATGGAGAAAGCACCTTGCTATCACCTGGTTGATGTTGACAAAGAGAAAGAAAACGCAGCCTGATACGCTGCAATTTCAAGGGCTGCCGAAATTGATCGGCAGTCGTGCAGCACTCCGATCCTCGCTATGTGTTTTACCTGTTGACGGGTAGCTAACACTAGCGCTTAAAAACCTACCCCCTAAGGCGACCGGGAACCTCTGTTTTCCCTGTTATAGAGGCACCTATGAATATTATCGAGCAGTCAGACGATGAAATCCTCGCGGTTGCACACCCGATGTGGGAAGACTTGATCCGTTACTCCAATGAAGGAGAATACGGAAAATTTATTCGTAAGTTTTCCTACGAGCTTCTGTTTGGACTTAACGAGATCGAGATCGGTAAGCAGTTTGCGAAAAGCGAGCTAACCCGAAATCTTGATACTAATTATGACTTCCTTGGCCTGATTCGTCGCAACCAGCATGTGTCGCTTCTTTACCGGATGCGCAGCACTAAAACCGAAGGTGAATGGCTGGGGCGAATGGTACTTGGATATGAAAAAGACGACACCGACGGTGTGGTGAAGATATTCGGCGCCTCTATTTTCTAGCACCGCCAAGATGTTAGTTT
>JALZUX010000261.1 GCA_023301405.1 Granulosicoccaceae bacterium
AGAAGGCATAGACCGAAGCAAGTTGAACACAGGTTCTGCTCGCATCAAGTTATGCACTTAATTATTTTCAATATGAGGACGCTTCTGTCCCTGGATTACACGGGCAGATTGCTTTATTCATAGTGAACAATAAGCTGAGGGCGAGCCAGTTCCGTTGGATGTTCACGAGATCCGTATACAGGTACACTGCCATTGTCCAACGTAGATACGATTTTAATCGATAATTTTGCATCGCTTGCAAGGCCGTTACGGATCACATCGGTCACTTCTATTTCAATGTCGTCGCCGTGGCCCCATGTGCCAAGCACGACTGAACCTGCAGGGTTATTTGCATTGGATAGAGTCATCTCATTCCAGGTATTGTCTGTGACCAGCTCGGCTTGGTACGAGCCCGCTTCCTTGTCTATTGCAACGGAATGGAGTTTTATGACGGCTGAGCTCACGCCGCTGCTGATCGATGAAATATCAAACCGCAGATAAGCCTCGCGTGTAAAGTTTGCATTGGCATTTTTGACCAACAACTCTGCGTTTGAACCAAAGTTTGTAGTGCCCTGAAAGTAGGCGTCTGCCTCTGCGGTGAGTACGGCATCCGGTTGCGGCAGTGAATCCACATACGAGACGTATTGGTAAAGCGAAGTGTTCAGCTCACGCATAGATTGCAACAGTTCTGAAAACAAGACTCCATCAGTTGACAGGACACCTTTATTGCCATTTTCGTCATCCTGATACTTAAACCAGTGCAAGCCAACCGTATTGCCACCGTTAATCATGCTGGTGACGAAGTTGTGATGAAACGCTGTTCTGGAAGTCTGGCTATCAACGCGCCAGCCGGCACCGACATCAACTTCTGGTTGTGTTGATTCCATCGCATAGAACTCTGTGACAATAACCGGTTTGCCCGTCCACTCTACAATGTTATTAATTTCTACCTCTCTTGTGCCCCAACGGTGGTAGTGATTGATCGCGATAACATCCATGTATTGACCGGCAATCCTCATAAACCCTTCAGTGCGTCTCCATGATCTATTTAACCGGGGGCCCAGATACAAATGGTTGGGGTCAACTGCTTTTATTGCAGGGCCTACAGCAGAAAAGTAGGCTTCTGCCATGAGTTCGGTATATTCATCGACATCCAGATCGTTGTAGTTGTTGGCATTTTTGCCGCGGCTTTGCAGAAAATTTACAGCGGCGATATAGTTTTTATCTGATGGATCATTTATTTCAATGTGAACGTCCAGTCCATTGTTTGTCCATGATAATTCGTTGTCTGAAAAGTAACCGAATACGTTGGGGTCATTGACATATTTTGCAAAGACTTGTGCGTTTTCCTGCGCAAAGGTAACAAATTCATCATCAAAGACAGGCATCTCGATACGAGGATTTCTGTCCCTTCTATACTCTGCAAGAAAGCTAAATCTAGGTGTATATGCCAGCGGAGTTTGCGCTTGTTTAGATGATGCAATAACGCCTTCGTCACTCCAGTTTCCCATGCCGTTGAATCCATTGTCAGTAAGTAAATCATGGATTTGATCAGCTGAGAGGTCATCAAGGTTGATGCTAGTGATGGCTTTATGAATGTATAAATAGCCATCCGGGTCAATAGCCCACCAACGACCATCAATCTTTTCTACTCGAAAAAAACCGGTAGCAGTGCTCTTTTGTTGTTTCCAGCCGCCATAACGACTTAACCCAACGTCATTAGAATTCTCGTTCAGGTTGATGACCCGTTTGCCATTGAAGGGCACCCACTCGTTATCTGTGTAGGTTGTGGTGGCTACGCTCTCAATTTGAAAATTTGCCTGGCCGCTACCTATCGGATCAGGTGGCTCAGTGGGCTCCGACGGTTCAGTGGGCTCCGACGGTTCAGTGGGCTCTGACGGTTCAGTGGGCTCTGACGGTTCAGCGGGCTCTGACGGTTCAGCGGGCTCTGAGGGTTCAGTGGGCTCTGAAGGTTCAGTGGGCTCTGAAGGACCAGTGGGCTCTGCTGGATCTGTTGCTACAGTTTGATCTACGATTGAGGCTGTATTCGAACCGGAGCCGCAGGCTTGCAGTAACAGACCCGATACAGCGAGTATCACTAGTGATCGCCTTGTTTCCCATTTAATATTTAACATTGAAACTCTAGTTAAGTATAACTGTGTGGAGCTAGTGATCTTTGTGAGAGGCTACTTGTCGCTCTCACAGACCACTGGAACTCGGGTGTCTAATCAGAAAATTGCTGCATGGCTGCGGCATATCGACGGCCAAAGGTTCTCGTCGATGCTGCATCGAAGTGTGTACCGTCCAGCGTGATCAGATTTTGCGATGTAGCCAGGGCAACCTCGCTTGCTCCAAAATTAGCATCATCTACCTGTTGGAGATCATTGTTAAAACTGTTATTTTTTTCAGTTTGAAAAAGCTGTCCAACGACAAAAGGAACTGCGCCCAATTCATTCCTGTATTCTCCGATCATACCTTCGAGGGAGGAAAAATAAGAGGTGGTGTACGATCCATCACTCGATACATTTCCTTCACCCTGATGCCATAAGATACCCGCTAGCTCGCAAGAACAGGCCGCTTCGGCATCCTTTACTCTTTGAACGGTATTTTCAAAATAGCCTGAGCTTCTGTCTTCTCGCCATTCCACGACTTTTGTCCCGCCGCGTGAATTCGCTACAATAAACACTTCACGGCCATTATGTAGATTCATAGCCTTGCCAAATTCAAGGCCAAAATTCACTCCTTGATCAATAGTTTTTCTAACACCCGAGTACTCGTTGAGGGGCTGGGTAGCGGTTTCAAAAGTATTGCCATCAGTGAAAAGAAGTACCTCGCTGGATGGCGCATCCGCTCCTGCAGGATCAAAATTAGTGTCTCGACCTGCAGCGTTTGACTGACCGATAATCAGATATAAATCGGAACCTACTGCTCCAGTGTCAGGTTCGGGTCCCTCACTAGGCTGGCTATCGGTATTTTCGTCGGGTTGATTATCAGAGCCTTGGTCGGGTTGATTGTCAGAGCCTTCGTCGGGTTGATCGTCGGGGCCTTGGTCGGGTTGGTTGCCAGAGCCTTGGTCGGGCTGATTGTCAGAGCCTTCGTCGGGTTGATCGTCGGGGCCTTGGTCGGGTTGGTTGCCAGAGCCTTGGTCGGGTTGATTGTCAGAGCCTTCGTCGGGTTGGTTGCCAGAGCCTTGGTCGGGTTGATCGTCAGGGCCTTGATCGGGTTGATTGTCAGAGCCTTGGTCGGGTTGGATTTCAGTATCCTCACCGAACTGTTCCTCCTGCAACTGTACGTTGCTACTGCCATTGCATGCGGTCAAAAATATCAGTGCCATGGACAAA